>DASRMN010000025.1:0-2798 GCA_035647935.1 Clostridia bacterium
ATAAAAAATCCTTATACTTGTAAGAGAGTATGTAATTATGATATCATTAGTAGGACAATCGCATCTTATCTCAAATTTAAAAATATTATAATGTAATTAATATCGCTGAATTCTGTTAAAGAAGCGGGGGAACCATTTTTGGGGGGTGAATCCTATTTTAGGATGGGCAATACCTTTAGCCCTAATCCGGCAGCTAACTTCGTAAGCGTAAAAGGGGAAAATGTTTATGTTTATGCTTAGGCTATGGGACCCCATGGCCTTTTTTAATCCTAAATTTAAAAACAGGATAAAAGCATTATTTGGAGCGGTGATTTTTCGAAAATATTGAAATAATTACAGTCCTTGGAAAATAAAACAAACATTGCGATTATTCCGAAATTTGAAACTTTTATAAAAAAACTTGCAAATCATACTTGTATTCTAAAAAGACATGTGTTAGAATATTTATTATTAAACAACTATACCCTAGCCATAAACCCATAGTGGGTTGAATTTAAAAAATCAGGTTATATTTAGTTAATGCAAGATACGATACTCTATATTTCACATTTAAAAGGAGGGGCTATAATGAAATACGATGTTATCGATGTTTCAGAACCAAATTTGTATAAGGAGACTTTTCCTTACAATGAAATACCGAAAATTAAGTTTAACAATATCCAGGTGCCTATGGAATTGCCGGAAGATATATGGATAACCGATACTACATTCAGAGACGGACAACAATCAATGACTGCAATGACCACGGAGCAAATGGTAAAAATTTATGATTTGCTTCACAAACTCGACAATGGTTCGGGAATCATAAGACAGACCGAATTTTTCCTGTATGATGAAAAAGACAGGAATGCAGTATATGAATGTATAAGCAGGGGCTATGATTTTCCGGAAGTGACTTCATGGATAAGAGCGCTTAAAAAAGATTTTGAATTAGTCAAAGAAATGGGCGTAAAAGAGACAGGAATATTGATGAGCTGTTCTGATTATCATATATTTAATAAACTTGGAAAAACAAGAAAAGAAGCCATGGCAATGTACTTGGATATAGCTTCAAGCGCATTAGAAAATGGTATCACCCCGAGATGTCATTTTGAAGATCTTACAAGAGCGGATTTTTATGGATTTGTTGTACCTTTAGCAAGAAATTTAATGGAATTAGCAAAACAGGCAGATGCAAAGGTCAAGATAAGGGCATGTGATACCCTAGGCCTTGGTGTGTCTCATAATGGGGTAGAATTGCCCAGATCGGTGCCGGCACTCATACATGGCCTCAGAAATGATGCGGGAGTACCGTCCGAATGTATAGAGTGGCACGGGCATAATGATTATTATGTTGTAGTGTCTAATTCGGCAACCTGCTGGTTATACGGAGGCTCTTCGGTTAATGCTACCTTATTTGGGGTAGGTGAAAGAGTAGGTAATTGCCCTCTTGAGGCGATGATTGTAGAGTACGGGCAGTTAAAAGGAAATGTCAAAAATGTGGATTTAAAAGTAATCAATGAATTAGCCGAATTCTTCGAAGGCGAATTAAATTATAAAATTCCGCCTAAGACACCTTTTGTAGGTACGGACTTTAACGTGACAAAAGCCGGAATTCATGCGGACGGTTTGCTGAAAGACGAGGAAATATACAACAGTTTTGATACGGGCGAGATACTTGGAAGGCCGCCTTTGGTGGTTATCAATAATTATTCGGGTATGGCCGGTATTGCATATTTTATAAACAGTTATTTTAATAAGCAGGAAGAAGAGAGGCTTACAAAGGATGATGAAAGATTATTCCCTATTAAAGAGTGGATAGATCAACAATATGAAGATGGAAGAACTACCAATATTTCAATAGGAGAAATGATCGAAATTTCAAACGAGCTTATATAAATATTGAATGTTCTACATCTTGTTGAATGTATAACTATTTGTATATATTTCATAATATGGTTCATTGTACAAAAATCTCCTTGAAAAAACATGGGACATATAGAAAATATACAGAAATTTTAATTTAGGAAGAGGTGCCTTTTGTGGGATTGACTTTGGCGGAAAAAATATTAAGAAATCATTTAGTTAGCGGCGAATATGGCATTGATGATGAAATAGGAATAAGAATAGATCAAACATTGACACAGGATTCGACAGGTACTATGACATATTTGCAATTTGAAGCTATGAATATAGATAGAGTAAAAACAAAACTATCCGTAGCTTATATAGATCACAATATGTTACAGTCGGGACCTGAAAATGCAGATGATCATTTATATATTCAAACTGTTGCAAAAAAATACGGGATATATTTCTCAAAACCGGGTAATGGAATATGTCACCAGGTGCATTTAGAAAGATTTGGAGTGCCGGGTGATACATTGCTTGGTTCCGACAGTCATACACCAACTTGTGGTGGGCTCGGTATGATTGCCATAGGCGCGGGCGGTTTAGATGTGGCCGTAGCTATGGCAGGGGGAGAATATTTTATAGAAACCCCTAAAATTGTTAAGGTGAATTTGAGAGGAAAGTTAAAAAAATATACCGGTGCTAAGGACATAATTTTGGAAATATTGCGGAGATGTACGGCAGCAGGTGGCGTGCACAAAATATTTGAATACGCCGGGGAGGGCATAAAAGGCCTGTCGGTGCCGGAAAGAGGTACAATAACAAATATGGGTGCGGAACTTGGGGCAACAACCTCAATTTTCCCATCTGATGAAAACACATTAGCCTTTTTGAAGGCACAGGGCAGAGAAAAAGATTATATACCGTTATCTGCGGATGAAGATGCCGTCTATGATGAAATCATAGAT
>DASRMN010000026.1:0-2693 GCA_035647935.1 Clostridia bacterium
ATTATATATCTTCCTAGGGTATAATTAAAGAAAAAATATAAATTGAGGAGGGGCCGGATGAAGAAAAAACTCTTATTGCAGGCTATAACAAAGTTCTTATCGGGGTTATTAATATTGAGTGCATTGCTGTTTATTCCCGCCGGCACATTAAAATTTTGGAATGCGTGGCTGCTTTTTTCTGTGTTATTTGTACCAATGTTTATTGTCGGTGTTGTACTTTGGGTAAAAAATCCGGAATTACTGGCGAAACGGTTGAACGCGAAAGAAAAAGAAACAGAGCAAAGGTTTGTGATTGTATTGTCAGGGTTAATGTTCATTGTTGAATTTATAATAGCTGCCCTTGATTTCAGATTTCAATGGTCGAATATCCCAACTTGGTTGGTTGCCATAGCAACAGTACTTTTCCTTGTTTCATATGCTCTTTTTGCGGAAGTATTGCGTGAAAACGCCTATCTCTCCAGAATTGTCGAAGTACAGGAAAATCAAAAAGTAATCGATACGGGTTTATATGGGATTGTGAGGCATCCTATGTACTCGGCTACATTGTTGCTGTTTTTAACAATTCCTGTTATCCTAGGATCAATTTATTCATTCATTGTGTTTTTAATCTATCCGGTATTGCTTGTGAAACGTATTTTGAATGAAGAGGAGATACTAGAGTCGGAATTAGCGGGATATGTTGATTATAAAAAATCGGTAAAATATAGATTAATCAGGTTTATATGGTAGGTTCTAATTCAACAATTTTTATTGTTGACATATATAGATGGTCTATATATAATATATGTAGACCATCTATATATGAAAGGGGTTATGTTGATGAGTATAGACAAAAATCTAATCACCGGAAGCACGGCGATGCTTATATTGAAATTACTTGATAATGAGGATATGTATGGATATCAGATGATTAAGACCCTAGCCCAAAAATCTGACGACACCTTTTCATTAAAGGCAGGCACACTTTATCCCTTGCTGCACAATCTTGAAAATCAGGGCACGGTAAATTCCTATGAAAAGAGTGCGGACAGCGGAAGATTGAGAAAATATTATAGCATCACCAAGAAGGGAAGAAAAATGCTGGCCGAAAAAGAGAATGAGTGGAGAGTTTATGTTGAAGCAATTAATCAAGTCTTACAGGGGGGTGAAAGCTATGCAATGCTTTACTAAAATAGATGAATTTTTAGAAACCGTTTGTGAACAAGTAAGATGGCAGAAGGCCCATGGCATGATTCATGAGGAAATAAAAAATCATATTATAGACCAGAAAAATGCATTTATGGATGAGGGACTAGACGAAAATACAGCCACAGATAAGGCCATAAAAGAAATGGGTGATCCTGTTTTGATAGGTACGGAACTCGATCAGGCTCACAGACCAAAAACTGAATGGGGCATAATTTTCTTAACCGGGATTATGCTTTTATTTGGATTTGGGATTAGGTTATTCGTTAGCTATGATTCACATACACCTCTTTTATTAGGAAAAAATTTAATCAGCATGCTAATAGGCATAGGATGCATGATAGCAGCCTATTTTGCAGATTTTACAATCATCGGGAAATATCCCAAATCCATTTTTGCAGGGTTTATTGTTGCAATAGTGGCTGCTATGTATTTATTTCCTGCCATTAGTGGGCGACATACCTATGCTCAATTCATTTTATTATTATTTCCAATTGCCATATCGGGGATAATTTACAATATGAGAACTAGGGGATATGCGGGGATTATCCTGAGTGGAGCATTTCTTATCATTACTGTACTCATAGGCGATATGATACCAAGCCTGTCTATGATGGTCCCGATTATATCGGCTTTTTTGATATTGATAACAACCGCAATTATAAAGGGTTGGTTTAATGTAGACAGATTACATGGAATTCTTCTCATTTATGTTCCAATGGTTGGTATAATGGGTACAGCGTTTATTAAGTGGATATTTGGTAACAGTTATCGTAGGGACAGATTATTGAATGCTATAAACCCATCGGGAGATCCAATGGGATCGGGATATATTGCGACAAGGATAAGGGAACTGTTGTCCGGTGCCAAATTTGTTGGAAGAGGGTTCCCAGGACTAAGTTCCTATATGCTGCCGGAAATTAATACAAACTACATATTGACGTATTTGATTCATAGGTTAGGCTGGATATCATTAATTACAATAATGGTTATAATATCCATATTTGTTATCCACGCATTTATCCTTTGCTCCAAGCAAAAAAGTGTTCTGGGTAGGCTGGTGTCTACTGCTGTTTTAATCACATTTACAATGGAAGCCATCTCCTACATTATAAGTAACCTAGGTTTTCCAATAATCACTTCTACACTGCCTTTTATTTCCTATAGCGGGATGTCCATAATTATAAATATGGCCCTAATCGGCATAATGCTTTCGGTATTCAAATCCGGCGATGTGATAAGGGATGAATTATTACTACAGAAAAATGATTAGCAATAATTTTCAAAACGGACGAGGGTTGGTATGAAAATATACCGGCCCTTTGTTTATTTAATCAAGGGAATGCCGGTTAATTAATATTCCGCCAAAATAGCAATATCATATAGAAAACAGGACTTTTGGAGGTTTTTTGGGTGATTTTCGGGATAGGAATTTGGCAAAAATTTGGCGGGGATTCTCTACCCCCGGGAATATGCATAATTGGTGAGAATATGTCATATTTTCATAT
>DASRMN010000027.1:0-3600 GCA_035647935.1 Clostridia bacterium
ACATATAGGATGTAAAATAAAGAACAATCCCCAGCCCATACCATTTTACCTGAGCAAGTCCGTAATCCGGGTTTAGACGATAAAGCATTATGATGCCCAGACTGACCAGCATAGATATAATTAAAAATATATACTGATCCCCCATCCGCCTTTTTACAATAATTATATAGGAGATTGTCATTAAAATAATTACCCCACCGCCAACTATTAGTACTGATGGATCTAGGGGTTGGACATGCAGGGATAAAAGTATAAAAAACAAAAGGTTGACAATTATTAAAACATAAACAGGCCTTCGTATACCCAATAAGCCGTAAGGTCTCATTCCTCCACCGCCTCTTTCACAAATAAAAATTCAACCTGCCCCAAACCAATACGGTCTCCATTTTTAAGTTTAACTACATCCTCTATTTTTGTACTGTTTAAATATGTGCCATTTACGCTGTCTTGGTCTTCTAAAAAATATTCCCCTTCATCCATGATTATTTTTGAATGCTCGGATGAAATATATTTATCTAATATTTGAATTATATTATCCTTTGATCTCCCTATGGTTGTTTCATCTTCCAGATCGTAGAATTCTTGGATGTCAAAATCTAGGCGCTCTTTTCTGTTGACGAGTTTTAAATAGGGACTGTTGCTTTCTTTTTGATTTATTTTATTAATATGTTGTATGTCTAAATATATAAGCCTGATGATTCCGTAAAGAAAGTAATAGATTAAAATGATAAATATATATCTTATAATCCATGAAAGGATTCTGAACATAGACATTCACCTTCAATTTTTAATAATTCTTCTGTTTTTTGGCCTTTTCCGGCACCCCGATTTCTGACTCCCGATTTCCGGTTAAGTAGACAGAAATATCTACTTAACTGATATTGTACACCAAAAATAAGAAATCTAAAACAAAAAGATGAGGACCCTGTCCTCATCTTTTGTTTTAGCTGCCCACAGCCGCCATTTTTTTGGCTTGGTCGGTGGTAATCAGGGCATCTATTACTTCCTGAATGTCTCCATTCATAAAATTATCTAATTTATACAAAGTCAGGTTAATGCGATGGTCGGTGATTCGACCCTGCGGGAAGTTATAGGTCCTAATCCTTTCACTTCTGTCACCTGTTCCTACCTGGCTTCTCCTGTCCTCTGCAATTTCCGCCTGTTGTTCCTGAACCAAGCTGTCTAAAAGTCTGGCTCTTAAGATTTTAAGCGCCTTGTCTTTATTTTTGAGCTGTGATTTTTCATCTTGGCATGATACAACCATGCCTGTAGGTATATGAGTGATACGTACAGCGGAATCCGTGGTGTTAACAGATTGGCCGCCGTTTCCCGAAGAACGGAACACATCAATACGAATTTCATTCATATCCAGTTCGAAATCCACATCTTCCGCCTCAGGCAATACAGCTACGGTTATCGTAGAGGTATGGATTCTGCCACCGGATTCCGTGGTCGGAATTCTCTGCACACGATGGACGCCACTTTCATATTTTAACATAGAATAGGCGCCCTTACCTTTAATCATAAATATTACTTCTTTAAAACCGCCAAGTCCCGTATCATTAGCACTCAGCATTTCTATTCCCCAACCCACATTTTCCGCATATCTTGTATACATTCTAAACAAATCCGCCGCAAAGAGACTTGCTTCGTCTCCGCCGGCACCTGCACGGATCTCAACAATAACGTTTTTATCATCGTTAGGGTCCTTGGGTAACAACAGAATTTTTAAATCCCCTTCAATGGAATTTATTTGTTCCTCCAGTTCGCTGATTTCTATTTTAGCCAATTCTATCAGTTCTTCATCTGAATCTTTGTCCCAAAGAATTTCAGTCGCCCCATCCAGACCTTCCTGTGCTGATTTATATTGACGATATTTTATTACTATCTCTTCTAAATCGGAATGTTCTTTAACTAATTTTCTCCACCGGTTCTGATCGTTAATTATTTCCGGATCGCTTATCTTTTGGCCTAAGTCTTCATATTTCTCTTCCAAAAAAACTAGCTTTTCTAACATCTTATTCACCTCGCTTATCTTCCTCCAACATTAGATTGTAACATGAAATCTATGGAAAAACAAATGATATCCACTTTTTGTAATTCAGATCCTTCGTGGGCACCATTTATTCTGTCCGTCTCATAGGATGACATGAAATAAAGGTTATGTTTCCCCAACTATTACCCGATCCAGACCTGCCAAGTCTTTAAACACATCAACATTTTTAAATCCATTTATATTTAAAATTTTACTTACATCCTTTTTTTGATCATAACCAATTTCAAACAATAACCAACTATCTTTCTTTAAGTATTTTTTAGCTTCCTTAGCGATTTTTCTATAAAAGTCCAAGCCATCATCCCCTCCGTCCAAGGCCATGCGTGGTTCGTAATCCTTCACATTGCTGTCTAGGGTCTCTATTATAAATTTTGGAATATATGGCGGGTTGGATATTATAAAATCATAGGTCCCATATTCGTTCTGTTCATCTATCGGGTCAAATAAATCACCTGAATAAAACATAATTTTATCTTTTACTTTATGAAAATCAGCATTTTTATCGGCGATTTTTAATGCATTCGGATGGATGTCTATGGCTACTACCGTGCAATTATCAATATATTTGGCCAAGCTCACCGCTATGGCACCGCTTCCTGTTCCTATATCCATTATTTTAACCATCTCAGGGTGATAATTATTTTTGTATATATCCAATACCTTTTCTACCAGTATTTCCGTATCCGCTCGCGGTATTAAAATACCCTCTTCCACCCAAAAATCCAATCCCATAAATTCCTGACTATTTACAATATACTGTATAGGCATATGTTTCGCCCTCTTTTTTATTCCATACCAAAATTTTTCCTGTACCTCCCCGGGAACCTGTTTTTCTCGATACATGTAAAGATAAACCCGTTCCACCTCTAGTAAATTATATAATAAAACTTCCGCATCCAATCTAGCAGCAGGCACATTTGCTCTAATCAGTTCCCTCGTGCCCTCCTTCAACAATTGAGCAATTGTTACCATAAGGCTTCGTCCTCATTTTCCACCAAAACATTTTTTAAGGCTTCTATTGCCACCTCTATCTGGCTGTCGTCCGGTTCCAAGGTTGTTAATTTTTGCATCATCATGCCCGGATAACTGACTATACTCATAAATGCGGACTGGCTTTTACCTGCAATTTTAATAATTTCATATGATATTCCTGCAACTACAGGGAGTAATGCTAATCTAATCAACATCCTGCTAATAGGATCCTTCCAAGCAATCATCGAAAATAGTACCATACTTACCATCATAACTATAAAGAGGAAACTTGTGCCGCATCTCGGATGAAGTGTCGAATATTTTTTTATATTCTCCACATTCAGGTTTTCCCCGTTTTCATAACAATAGATGCTTTTGTGCTCCGCACCGTGGTACTGAAATACCCTGCGTATATCCTCCATTTTAGAAATCATAAAAATATATGCTATAAATAAGGCCAGACGTAAAATGCCCTCTATTAGGTTTAATGCAATTGTATTCGGAATAAATTTTTTGAGTACGCCTGCCAATAATGTAGGTCCTAAAATAAAAACACCTATAGATATTAAAAG
>DASRMN010000028.1:0-5934 GCA_035647935.1 Clostridia bacterium
ATGTAAGATAATAGGGTAATTAGACCTGATATAATCTATATGCTTTTAAATTGTCAAAGGAAAAACTTCGGTTTTAGTTTGATACATATATATTTGGGTAAAATAATTAGTAATAAGACGTGCATAGTCTTAAATATTATAATTCTAACCGGGGAATATATTAAATGTTTTTATAAGGAACCAAAGTTTTGTTAAATATTCGTATTGCCTGTCTACAAATGGGATTTATATTTTAAGTTGATTAATTTCAGCTTATATTTTATAGATTGAAAGGAGCTGAGTTTATGAGGACAATAGTTAGCGGGAGAAATATGGATGTTACAGAGGCGTTGAGGAGCACCATACAATCTAAACTGGGAAAACTGGATAGGTTTTTCCACAAGGAGCTGGAAGCTCAGGTTACATTGTCGGTTGAAAAAAACAGGCATATTATAGAGGTGACCATACCCTTTAACGGTTCCATATTAAGGGCGGAAGAGTCCACAGACGATATGTACAGGTCCATTGACAAGGTGGTCGATAAGTTGACAAGACAGCTCGAAAAGCAAAAAAGCAAACTCGAAAATCGTATTAACAGGTATGAAACGATCCGTTTTGAAAATATTAAAGACAATTCAGAAAGTGTTGTGGAGGAACCTGAAATTGTCAGGACTAAGAGGTTTGTAATAAAACCGATGGATTCCGAAGAAGCGGTCTTGCAAATGGAACTCTTGGGTCACAACTTCTACGTGTTCGTAGATGCGGAAACCGACGATGTAAATGTGGTTTATAGGCGTAAAGACGGGAACTATGGTTTAATAGAACCCCATTTTTAGTAATAAAATCCGTAACAATATTAAATAGGGCAGGGTGGTTAAAACCATCCTGCCTGTTATTATTGTGACTTTTAAAAAGGAAAAAAGAAATGTTTGGAGAATTTATAATATGGGACAGTAATGGAAGGTGGAAAAAATCGTGATTTTTCAAGGAGAGTGTGTGGAATGATATTTGAAGGGTTAATTTTAGGGATGATAATAGGGAAACTTCGTGGGGGGAAAATAGAACAGCTGGGGAAATTTATGTTCAGGTCCTCATTTTTGTTGGTTTTTGCTCTCATTTTACAAATAGGTACCTCTATTTTGATTTCTATTGATAACAAGGTAGTCGTAAATAATAGGATGATCTTATATATTATTTCTTATATCATGTTGTTTATTGTTTTATTTTTAAATTTGGGAAGAAAGTCGGTATGGCTTATTTTAATAGGTGCTATTGCTAACTTTACCGCTCTGGTGCTAAACGGTGGAAGTATGCCGATTGACATTGCTCTGCTGGAGAGAATGGGATTTAAAAATATGCTTGAATCTTTTAAAGTAGGGTCAATGCTTAATTATGTTGACATTAACAAGGCTTATTCCTTCACCCCTTATCTGGGTAAAAAATTTGCTACCCCTAGGATTTATCCCCTGAAACAAATTTTCAGTATTGGGGACATATTTATATCTCTGGGAATTTTAACATTTACTCAGGGCATAATGCAAGCCGGCAAGTATCGTTATTCGCCTGAGACTATAAAATTTCATTATAGTGATGGGAAGATGAAACTGTAAATCCTGATTATGTATTTTTTCTTCCTTACCTTTCATATGGTGGAGTGGCACCGTTTCTATGTTTACTAATTGTTGTATTGTAAAAATATTAGTGTTAAAATATAATAGCGAGACAAGTATAATAATAGAAATGATAGAGGTGTACACATTGAAGAGGTTATTTGAAAAGGTTTTTGGCACTTACAGCGAAAGGGAAATTAAGAAATTGGACAGCACCGTTAATCAAATAGAGGCCTTAGAATCGGAATATGCGAAATTAACCGATAAACAACTAAAAAGCAAGACGGAACAATTTAGAGAAAGATTGCAAAAAGGCGAAACTTTAGATGATATATTGCCCGAAGCTTTTGCTACCGTGCGGGAAGTTGCGCACAGGGTTTTGGATATGAAACATTACAGAGTCCAACTTTATGGTGGTATAATACTCCATCAAGGCAGAATTGCTGAAATGAGAACCGGGGAAGGTAAAACCCTAGTGGCTACTTTGCCGGTGTATTTGAACGCGCTGGAAGGAAAAGGTGTCCATGTTGTTACCGTTAACGATTATCTGGCGAAAAGGGACCAAGAATGGATGGGCAAGATATATGCATTTTTAGGTCTGGAGGTCGGGGTAATTGTTCACGGATTATCAAACGAACAAAGAAGAGCGGCATATAATGCGGATATTACCTATGGAACAAATAATGAATTCGGTTTTGATTATTTGAGAGACAATATGGTAATAAATATAAAAGATATGGTTCAAAGAAAGCTCAACTATGCTATTGTGGATGAGGTCGACAGTATTTTAATCGATGAAGCCAGAACCCCGCTTATTATTTCGGGTCAGGGTGAAAAATCCACCAAATTATATTTTGCTGTGGATCAATTTATTAAATTTCTAAAAAATGAAACAGATTTCACGATAGATGAAAAAGCAAACACCGTTACCTTGACAGAGGAAGGGGTAACAAAGGTTGAAAAGCATTTCGGAGTAGAGAATCTTTCGGATATTTCCAATATGGAATTATCACACCATGTTAACCAAGCGTTAAAGGCACATAATTTAATGAAACGGGATATAGACTATGTTGTGAAAGACGGCGAAATTATTATAGTGGATGATTTTACAGGCAGACTTATGTTCGGCCGTCGTTATAGCGAAGGGCTACATCAGGCTATAGAGGCGAAAGAAAAGTTGGAAGTACAAAGAGAATCTAAAACTTTTGCAACTATTACATTCCAAAATTATTTCAGAATGTATGATAAGTTGGCGGGCATGACAGGTACGGCCAAAACTGAAGAAGAAGAGTTTATCGCTATTTATAACATGGATGTTGTCGAAGTCCCGACCAATATGCCGATAATTAGGGATGATTTGTCGGATTTTGTTTATAAATCAGAACAAGGAAAGGTAAATTCTATAATTGAAGATATTGAGGAAAAGCATAAAAGGGGACAGCCTGTTTTGGTAGGTACCATATCTATAGAAAAATCCGAGGAACTTTCCAAAGCGTTGAAAAGGAAGGGGATTCCACACGAGGTCCTGAATGCCAAACACCATGAAAGGGAAGCCGAAATAGTTGCGCAAGCCGGGCGTAAAGGTGCTGTAACTATTGCCACCAATATGGCGGGTCGCGGTACCGATATTATTTTAGGCGGCAATCCGGAATTTTTAACAAAACGTGAAATGAAAAGGCAGGGTTGCAGTGATGAAATTCTATCGGTTATAACGGGGTACAGCGAAGTTACGGATGACGAAATTATTGAAGCAAAAAAACAATATGAAGAAACTTATAAAAGAGTAAAAGAAGAAACAGACAGAGAACACGAGGAAGTAATACAGGCAGGCGGATTGCATATTGTAGGCACGGAAAGGCATGAGGCACGAAGAATAGATAACCAACTCAGAGGTCGTGCCGGACGTCAGGGAGACCCGGGTTCAAGCAGGTTTTATATATCCCTTGGGGACGATTTGATGAGAATTTTCGGCGGGGACCGTATGCTAGGTATAGTAGACAGGATGGGGCTTGAAGAAGATGAAGCCATTGAGCACAGGCTCTTGACTAATTCTATTGAAAATGCGCAAAAAAAGGTTGAAGGAAAAAACTTTGGTATTCGTAAACATGTATTGCAGTATGATGATGTGATGAATAAGCAAAGAGAAGTTATATATGAGGAGAGAAGAAAGGTACTGGAAGGCGAAAATATGAGGGATCATGTTTTCGGGCTGGTAGATAACATTATAGACAGAGCAATAGAGATATATACCGCCGATGCAAGGTATCCCGAGGAGTGGGACTTGGATGGTCTAAAAGATTACCTGGGCAATATATTCTTGCCCCCCAAAATGTTCAGTCTCATGGATACCGAAGACCTAACCTTCGGAACCTTGAAACAGCAATTGGTTGACATGGCCGGCGATATATATGAAAAGAAAGAACAGGATATCGGTTTGGAACGTATGCGAGAAATAGAGAGGATAATTTTGCTTCAAGTGGTAGATATGAAGTGGATGGACCATATAGATGCAATGGACCAGTTGCGTCAAGGTATCGGTCTAAGGGCTATAGGCCAAGAAGATCCCGTAAGAGCATACCAGGTCGAGGGATTTGATATGTTCCAAGATATGGTAAACAGCATTCAGGAAGATACGGTCAGATATCTGTTCAGTATAGAAAAAGAAGCAGTTGTTGAAAAGAAACAAGTGGCAAAATCTGCGGCCGTAGAACCCGAAAGCATGGGGGGAGGTAATACCCCTGTTAAGAAGAAGAGCAAAGTGGGACGCAACGATCCCTGTCCTTGCGGAAGCGGTAAAAAATATAAGAGGTGTTGCGGGGTGTAGAATGGGGGCGACCTTTAGTCGCCGGTGGTAATTATGATGTAGGGACAACCTCTGGTCGCCAGCGGTAATTATGACGTAGGGACGACCTTTGGTCGCCAGCGGCAATTATGACGTAGGGGCGACCTTTGGTCGCCTAAAACAAATACCGAAATAAACCCTACCCGCGAAAGATCATAATAACAATAGTTTAACAATAGTTAAAATGTCATCCTGAGACGTACAGTATAAGTTTGACCCGCGAAGGATCCCAATAACAATAGTTTAACAATAGTTAAAATGTCATCCTGAGACGCACAGTATAAGTTTGACCCGCGAGGGATCCCAATAACAATGGTTTAACAACAGTTTAACAATAGTTTAACAATCGTTAAAATGTCATCCTGAGACGCACAGTATAAGTTTGACCCGCGAAGGATCTATATTTTTAATAAACAATGAGGTGTTAAAATGCTTAATTTAGATATTTACAGACATCAACTTCTCGAGCTTAGGGAAGATATCTATAAAATGAGGGATACACTTTGACATTGAAAATTTAACATCATCGAGCGAAAAATTAGAAAAACTGATGCTGAAGGAAGATTTTTGGGATGACCCGCAGGAGGCGCAGGACATTTCTAAACAGGCCAAAGCATACAGAGACAAAATAGAACAATACCAGAAACTGGTTACAGAACTCGAGGAACTTGAAACCATGGTTCTTTTCATTGAGGAAGGGGACAGCAGTTTTTCTGAGGAATTAATTGAGGGGATAGAAATCCTTGAAGACAAAATAGAAAATATAAAAATAGAAATCCTTTTACAAGGCGAATACGATAAAAATAATGCTATTATCTCCATACATGCCGGCACCGGCGGACTTGATGCACAAGACTGGGCACAGATGCTGCTCAGGATGTATATTAGGTGGGCGGAAAGCAAAGATTACAAAACTAAAGTTTTGGATATTTTGCCGGATACCGAAGCAGGCATCAAAAGTGTTACACTTTTGATAGAAGGTACCAATGCATATGGATACCTGAAATCGGAGAAGGGGGTTCATAGGATAATCAGAATATCTCCCTATGATTCTTCAGGTAAAAGGCATACATCCTTTGCTTCCATAGACGTTATGCCTGAAATAGACGATGCTGTAAACATTTCCGTTAATCCGAATGATATCAGAATTGATACCTATAGAGCAAGCGGTTCCGGCGGTCAGCATGTCAACAAGACCGATTCGGCTGTCAGAATAACCCATATACCTACGGGTATAGTGGTTCAATGCCAGAGTGAAAGGTCCCAACATACCAACAAAGAGACAGCAATGAAAATGCTTATAAGCAAGCTTGTAGAACTAAAGGAAAGCGAACAAAAAGAACGTATTGAAGATCTGCAAGGCAAATACAGTCAAATCGCATGGGGTAGCCAAATACGTTCATATGTGTTCAATCCGTACACCATGGTCAAAGACCACCGAACCGAAGTAGAGGTCGGGAACGTACAAGGTGTAATAGACGGCAATATAGATATATTTATAAA
>DASRMN010000029.1:0-11591 GCA_035647935.1 Clostridia bacterium
GGGCAATAAGATTATATTATTACGAGGAGGAATATTATGAAATTGTATATCGATACGGCAAATGTAGAGCATATCAGGGAGATAAGCAAATGGGGTATTTTGAGCGGTGTGACTACGAATCCGTCGCTTATTGCAAAGGAGGGTAGGGATTTAAAACAGGTGATAGCGGAGATTGTGCAGCTGGTGGACGGGCCTATAAGCGCTGAGGTGATAGGTGAAACCTCGGATAAGATGGTGAAGGAAGCCAAGGAATTGGTTAAAATTCATGAAAACATAGTCATCAAGATACCCATGACAGAGGAGGGTTTAAAGGCGGTAAACATCTTGAGGGATGAGGGGATCAGGACGAATGTGACTTTGGTTTTCTCTGCTTCTCAAGCTTTGTTGGCTGCCAAGGCCGGTGCAAGTTTTGTGAGCCCTTTTGTTGGGCGGCTGGACGACATAGCTCATGATGGGATTAAATTGGTCAGGGATATAGTATATATCTTTAAAATTTACAATATCGACACGGAGGTGATTGCGGCGAGTATCAGGCATAATCCTCATGTGGTTGAAGCCGCCATGGCAGGTGCACATATTGCGACCGTTCCGTATAAGGTTTTAAAACAGATGCTCAATCATCCCTTAACCGATATAGGGATAGAAAGGTTCTTGGCGGATTGGGAGGAGAGCCAAAAATAAGAGAAATGATGACTATCATATAGTTTTCCATCGAACTATGCGAAAATGCCTTTCTTGCTTTTTTTCTATCGGGGGACGGACAGTATAAAGTATGCTTACGGGATTATAGGCATCTCCGATCAGATTATCTATCCAATGGACGGACAGTATAAAGTATGCTTACGGGGAGTCTCGGTAAATTTAACGGATTGTTATTTATGGTAATAACAGTCATCATACTGTCTTCCGATCTTAAACATTGACGTCGGCAGTGAAAAACACGTATAATGAGTGTGTAATTAAAATATTTTTAGAGGGGATAAGGGGGTGTATTTTTGGACAGGAATTTAGCACTTAATCTGGTAAGGGTGACGGAAGCCGCGGCTTTAGGTGCGGCCAAACACATGGGCAGGGGGGATAAAGACCTTGCCGATCAAGCCGGTGTGGATGGAATGCGCAGGATGTTTCAAACCATGGATATAGAGGGCACGGTTGTTATCGGGGAAGGTGAAATGGACAAAGCCCCCATGCTATACATAGGAGAAGTGGTTGGGACTTGTAGGGAAGGGTCTATTAAGGTAGATATTGCGGTAGATCCTGTGGACGGCACCACATCCGTTGCCATGGGTTTGTCCAATGCCATCGCCATAGTGGCTATGGCCCCGAGAGGTTGTTTGCTGAATGCACCTGATATGTATATGAACAAGGTGGCAGCGGGGCCCAAGGTAGCGGGTAAAATAAACATAGATGCCCCCATACATGAAACCTTAAAAATTACGGCGGAAGCCCTGAATAAAAGTATCACGGATTTAACCGTAACTATGCTGGATAGGCCCAGACATGAAGAAATAATAAAAGAATGTCGTGAGGCGGGTGCAAGAATTAAACTGTTCAGCGACGGAGATGTGGCTGCCGCTATGGCCACCTGTTTTGAGCATACGGGGGTCGATATTATGTTGGGCATAGGGGGAGCTCCCGAGGGTGTACTTGCCGCTGCCGCATTAAAATGTTTGGATGGCGAATTTCAAGGAAGACTGGTACCCTATACGGATGAGGAAAGGCAAAGATGCGCGAAAATGGGTGCAGATGTGGAAAAGGTATATCTTATGGATGATTTGGTTAAAAGTAAGGAAGTTTATTTTGCAGCCACGGGGATTTCCAATGGTGAATTATTGAAGGGTGTCGTTTTTACAGGCAGTAATACGGCGAAAACCCATTCCGTGGTCATGCGGTCTGAAACCGGTACAATCCGTTTCATAGACGCTATTCATAGATTTAGCAAAAAGCCTAGTTATGCTTACTAGTAGATGCGGCAGACTGTGTGAAAATTGTCATTCCGGGCTTCAGCTTCATGTCATTCTGAGACATGCAGTATTAATGGTGCTTACGAAGAATCCCGTTTTTAGGGATCCTTCGCGGGCCGGATTTTATGACCTAACTCGATTTGTAAAACAAATCGTTGGAAGGTCAAACGCAAGCCGGCTGTCCGTTTTGTCAACAACTCACGGGGTTCGTTGGACAAAAAGGCAACGAACATCAAATTTCCCAAAGCTTACAATTCTTTATTTTTTACTCAGAAGCAAAAAATAGAATTGCATAGCTCTGGACTAGCACGACTAAGGAAGTGAACAAATTTGTAATGTTCGACTGCATATTCTGTACATCTCAGGATAACAATAAGTGGGAAAAGTGCTTTTTCCACATAGCCTAGCGGGTCCATGTATCCGCCCCTAATAAAGGAACATAACAAACAAAATAAAAACAGGCTCTAAACCCGTGGAGGACAGACCCATTACACTTGCATAACGACTTCCTGCATTATTTACAGTAAATCCTACCTAAAATGCTTTGACTTATTTATATTATATAATATAATTTAATAGGTGGTACTTGTTTATAATGAGTAACCGAAATAAAAATCAAAGGGGAGAAGAAAACTATGAGAACATTTCAAAACAAGCGGGGCTTAAGGGGAATATGTATCCTACTGGCATTATTACTGATTACGTCAATGGCCATGTCCGCATGTATAGGAAAAAAAGAGGACACAGGTTCACCTTCAAACGGAGTTGCTGATGATGGCGAAGGTACCGGAGTGACATCAGATCCGGATGAGGACGAAGGCCCGAAGGTTATGGGACCGACTTTGGATGAGATCAAGGAGAGAGGCTACATAATAATGGGCCTTGACGATACATTTGCGCCTATGGGTTTTAGGGACAAGCAAAGTAATTTGGTCGGTTTTGATGTTGACTTAGCGAAAGAAGTTTTCGAAAGAGCGGGTATTGAACTTAAACTTCAACCGATAGATTGGTCTATGAAAGAAACAGAACTCAATACAGGAAAGGTCGATGTGATTTGGAACGGTTATACCATCACCCCGGGAAGAAAAGAACAGGTAGACTTTACAAAACCTTATTTGTCGAATAAACAGATAATTGTTACTATGGCCGGCTCCGGTGTGGAAAAACGCGAAGACTTAATAGGCAAAAAGGTGGCTATCCAGAGTGAATCAAGTGCTATAGACGCTGTTATGGCATATCCCGACATAGTAGAACAATTTGACGGGGGAGAGCCTACATTGTTTGCTACAAATGATAAAGCATTGATAGACTTGGAAGTTGGCAGAAGTGATGCTGTTGTAGGCGACGAAGTATATGTAAAATATTATATTAAGCAAAAAGGCGAATCAAAATATAAAATAGCAAAAGAGGATTTCGGCGATGAGGAATACGGAATAGGTTTCAGAAAAACAGACGGAGATCTTTTAAAATTAGTTGACGATATTATAGATGAAATGAGAGCCGATGGTTCATATGATGAAGTATGTAGCAGATGGTTCTAGTGATAACTGATTATAACTAACGGCTAACAGGAGGATGTAGGAATGTCGTATATACTTTCAATTTTGCCTGCATTAACATCCGGATTAAAAATTACATTCGAGGTATTTATAGTAACACTTGTATTTTCCATACCTTTAGGGCTTATAGTTGCTATTGGAAGAATTTCGAAAATAAATATAATAAACAGGACAGTTCAGTTATATATCCTGATTATGAGAGGCACTCCTCTACTACTCCAGTTAGTGGTTGTGTTTTTTGGCTTTCCATTTATAGGTATAGTCCTTGAACGAAATACTTCGGCACTTCTGACATTCGTGTTAAACTATGCGGCCTATTTTGCAGAGATTTTTAGAGGCGGCATAGAGTCTATAGATGTGGGACAGTATGAAGGGGCGGCTGTGCTGGGTTTGAGCAAGATAAGAACCTTCAGGAGGGTAATACTTCCTCAGGTGATTAAAAGGGTTTTGCCGCCTGTAGGGAACGAAGTAATTACTTTGGTCAAGGATACATCCCTAGTATATATAGTGGGTTTAGGTGAACTTTTGAGGGCGGGGGAAATTGCATCCAACAGGGATGCATCCCTTACTCCTTTACTGGTAGTAGGGGTGTATTATCTTATAATTATAGGAGTATTTACGGAGATATTTAAGAGACTGGAGAAGAGACATTCGTATTATCAGTAAACGAACGTTTTGTCATTGCTATGAAAGTCCCGAATTTTTGTCATCCTAGGAAGGTACGAGATTCTTCACTTTGTTCAGAATGACAAAAAATGAGTGTCATCCTGAGAAGGACAGTATAAACGGTGCTCACGAAGGATCTTTTGGATAAATTTAAACGCTTGGGAAAATGCTTGGAGGGTGGAAATATGGCCTTAGAAATCGAAGGATTATATAAAAGTTTCGGAAACAATCTAGTACTAAACGATGTATCATTCCAAATAAATAAGGGAGAAATAGTTACAGTAATAGGTCCTTCCGGTGCCGGCAAAACTACCTTACTGAGGTGCATAAACGGACTCGAAAAAAGTGACAGAGGTCTAATAAAAATAGACGGATATGTTGTGTGCAGTGACAAAAAAAGCAATGTCCAGCATTGTAGCAAAAGGGAATCAAGGGATGTAAGAAAAAAGGTAGGATATGTGTTTCAGAATTTTAATTTGTTTCCCCATATGTCGGTTATGGAAAATATTATCGAAGCCCCTATTTATGTTATGAAAATGGAAAAGAAACAAGCAGAGGAGAAAGCAAAAAGCCTTTTGGAAAGATTGGATTTGAGTGAAAAAGTGTTTGCATATCCTTTCCAGTTATCCGGTGGCCAGCAGCAGAGGGTTGCCATCGCAAGGGCATGTGCTCTAGATCCTATATTAATGTGTTTTGATGAGCCTACGTCTGCCTTGGATCCGGAAATGAGGGGCGGCATCGCTAATATCATAGAAGGCCTAGCGGAAGATAATATGGCGGTTTTGGTAATAACCCATGATATGGCTTTTGCGAAACGAGTTTCACATAGATTATTGTTCATGGAAGACGGTATTTTAACCGCAGAAGGGTACAGGCATAATAACTTTAAGGATATGGATAACGAAAGAATAATGAATTATATTAACGGGTATTGCTAGAAGTTCATATTTTTATAAAGGGACAAAGTTCTTTTTAGATAGATATCATCCCGGGAGAACAATGTGGGTTTAATCTATTATAATGTCATTCGGGGACGAACAATGTAGGTTTGGTCTATTATGATGTCATTGCTATGAAAGCCCCACATTTTTGTCATCCTGAGACGGACAGTATAAACTTGACCCATTGTGGTGTCATCCTGAGACCTACAGTATAGGTTTGACCCACGTAGGATCTATATTTTTATGGGGAAAACCAAATTCCCTATTATATTCAGAACGACATTTTTAGATAACGCAAAATAAATTCGGAGGTGTAAATTTGGGCAGTCCAGACTTGGAACGTATGAAATTGCCACGCTTAAAGGAAATAGCAAAAAATTTAAATATTAAAAACTTATCGAAGTATAGAAAAAAGGAATTGATTGAACTGATAAAGGAAACTACGGCTGACAATGAAAAATCAATCTACGAAAATGGTGATGATATAGAAGACATAAATGAGTACGAAGATAGTAAAGAAGTGGATTTAAAGCCACAGGAAAGACAAATAAAGGGTTTGCCTGATCATCTGACCGATGAAATCCCACCCGGGGAAGAGGTAAATATCGCATCAGGGATATTGGAAATTCACACCGACGGTTATGGATTTTTACGAAGAGAAAACTTTCTTTCCAGCGATAATGATATTTATATATCGCCTTCCCAAATTAGAAGATTCAATATGAGAACCGGTGATAAGATTACCGGCATCACAAGACCACCCAAGAGTGGTGAAAAGTTTAAGGCTCTTCTCTATGTAAAGAATATCAATGGGCTCAGCCCGGATTCTGCTACAAAAAGACCAAATTTCGAGGATCTCACCCCTATTTTTCCAAATGAAAGAATTAATTTAGAAATCAATCCCCAAGGTTTGTCCACAAGATTAATAGATCTTATTGCACCTATCGGCAAAGGACAAAGAGGTTTAATAGTTGCACCGCCTAAGGCGGGGAAAACCACATTGCTGAAAGCTGTTGCTAACAGTATATCCAAAAATCATCCCGATATTGAAATTATTGTGCTTCTCATAGACGAACGACCCGAGGAAGTGACAGATATGCAACGTTCTATAGAGGCGGAAATAGCGTATTCAACATTCGACGAACTGCCAAGCCATCATATCAAGGTGGCTGAAATGGTATTGTGCCGTGCACAGGGGTTGGTTGAGCATGGCAAGGATGTAGTTATCCTATTGGATAGTATTACAAGATTAGCAAGGGCATATAATTTAACTATTCCGCCTACGGGAAGAACACTTTCCGGAGGATTGGATCCGGGAGCACTGCATAAACCGAAACGTTTTTTCGGTGCGGCCAGAAATATTGAGGAAAATGGAAGTCTTACAGTTATCGCAACTGCACTGGTTGAAACAGGTAGTAGAATGGACGATGTTATATTTGAAGAATTCAAAGGAACAGGTAATATGGAAATTCATTTAGATCGCAAGCTGTCTGAAAGAAGAATTTTCCCGGCGGTGGATATTAACAAATCCGGCACCAGAAGGGAAGATTTATTGTTAAACCAATTGGAACTCGAAACTATTTGGAATATCAGAAGAGCCATGAGTAACAGTCCGATGCAGGATGTTACGGAACATATCATTAATTCATTGATTGATACCAAAACCAACAACGAATTCATAGAAATGCTCAGAAAGCGGTTGTAATTTTGAACAATTGTTAAATAATAGTTAAACAATAGTTTAGCAATGGTTAAACAATCGTTCAAATATCATCCTGAAACTTGCAGAATAAATGGTGCCCGTGAAGGATCCCAAATAACAATCGTTCATGGGGGCGATTTCAATCACCCGTCAACGTTTGTCGAAATAATATCTTGTCATACAAAAATGACTGTGCTATAATATAATAGTTAAGGTTCAAACGGTTATATCTTTATGCATAGAGAGAGGTGAAGACAGTGAAAAAAGACATACATCCGGAATATCAGGAAGTAAACGTAACTTGTGCTTGTGGTAATACTTTTAAGACAGGTTCCACGAAAAAAGAAATCAGGGTGGAAATATGTTCACAGTGCCATCCGTTTTTCACAGGTAAGCAAAAAAGTGTTGAAAAAGGTGGACGTGTTGAGAGATTTAAAAAGAAATTTAATATGTAATTTTCGAATGAATTCGAAACTACTTTTGATTGAGATAGATTTTATTTAAAGCTGCAAGTGCGAATTTATTCGCATTTTACGTTCATTTGGATATATGATCTTCGAATGAATTTGAAACTATTTTTGGTTGAGATGGATTTTGCTTAAGCCGTAGATGTGAATTTATTTGCATGTGTCTATTTAGGATTATTGAATAATTTGGTACGATACGGTACAATCTAATATCAAAATAATTTGCCATGACGGGAAGTAGTAGGTTATTAATCATTTTCAGAGAGTTATTGGTTGGTGGGAAATAACAAAGATAATGGCTGAACTCGTCCCCGAGCCATTAGGGTGAAACAGCAGTAGCCCTAATCGTTGACCTCGTTACGGTTATTGAGATGATTATTTCTTATATTATGTTATTGTTATGAAAATCCTACATCTTTGTCATCCTGAGACGAGCAGTATAGGTTTGGCCCACGAAGGATCTGTGCTTGGGAATGGCGAAAAATTTCGTTGATGTTCGTAAGACATAATATATACCCTAAATAATCAAATAGAGTGGTATCGCGACCTTTCGCCTCTATATTCCGGGACGAAGGGTTTTTTTATGGCCTAACCCGATTTATGTGACCAGAGGGAATAATAAATCGATGGTAGGCCAAACGCAACGAGAACCAAATTTGTATGACCAGAGGGAGTGAACAAATTTGTGCTTCGAGACTGCATTATGGCCTAACCCGGTTTAAATAAAGGAGTTGAACAAGATGAAAAAATACAATCCAAAAGAGATAGAAAACAAATGGCAACAAATCTGGGAAGAAAAAGGGACATTTCATGCCTCAAACGACAAAGATAAGGAAAAATATTATGCTCTTATAGAATTCCCATATCCGTCGGGGGAAGGATTACACGTCGGACACCCCCGTCCATATACTGCACTGGACATTATTGCAAGAAAAAGAAGATTACAGGGCTATAATGTACTATATCCTATAGGTTGGGATGCCTTTGGATTGCCAACGGAAAATTATGCCGTTCAAAATAAAATTCATCCCGCGACAGTTACAAAAAATAATGTAGTCAGATTTAAAAAACAACTGCAAATGCTCGGTTTGTCCTTCGATTGGTCAAGGGAGATAAACACTACGGATCCTGAATATTATAAATGGACACAGTGGATTTTCCTAAAACTTTATGAAAAGGGGCTTGCCTATAAAACCGAAATGGCAATTAATTGGTGCCCCAGTTGCAAGATCGGGCTTGCAAATGAGGAAGTTGTAGGCGGAGGCTGTGAAAGATGCGGCGCTGAGGTTGTCAGAAGACAAAAAAGTCAATGGATGCTTAAAATTACGGAATATGCGGAAAGACTCCTAAACGACCTAGACTTAGTAGATTATATAGATAGAGTAAAAATCCAACAAACGAACTGGATAGGCAGATCTGAAGGTATGGAGGTGGATTTTGAAATTACAGGCGGTAAAAAAATAACTGTGTATACAACAAGACCCGACACATTGTTCGGCGCCACATACATGGTAATTTCACCTGAACACCCATATATCGAAGAATTGGCGGATCATATTACAAATATAGACGAACTCATTCATTATAGGGAGGAAGCGAGCAAGAAATCGGAATTTGAGAGAACCGAGCTTGCAAAAGATAAAACAGGTGTAAAGATTGAAGGCGTGGAGGCTATAAATCCCGCAAGCGGAAAGAACATACCTATTTTCATTTCTGATTATGTGCTTATGTCTTACGGGACAGGTGCTATAATGGCTGTGCCCGGGCACGATACAAGGGACTGGGAATTTGCTAAAGAATTCGGGCTTCCTATTATAGAGGTGGTTGCGGGAGGAAATATAGAGGAAGCCGCCTATACTGACACAGAAGAAGGCATAATAGTTAATTCCGATTTTATAAACGGCTTGGAAGTGAAAGATGCTATAACAAAAATGAGCAAATGGTTGAAAAATAAAGGTTTAGGTGTACCTAGGGTGAATTATAAGTTGAGGGACTGGGTATTTTCGCGCCAGAGATACTGGGGTGAGCCGATCCCGTTAATTTATTGTGAAGACTGTGGATGGGTACCCGTGCCGGAGAATGAATTGCCTGTAATGCTACCGGAAGTGGAAAGTTACGAACCCACAGATAGCGGAGAATCACCCTTAGCCAACGTTAGGGAATGGGTGGAAACCACTTGTCCGAAATGTGGAGGATATGCGGAAAGAGAAACGGACACAATGCCGAACTGGGCAGGGTCGTCCTGGTACTTTTTAAGGTACACAGACCCATATAATGACGAAGAGTTGGCAAGTAGGGAAAATCTTGATTATTGGTTACCCATTGATTGGTACAATGGTGGCATGGAACACACTACCTTGCATTTATTATATTCAAGATTTTGGCATAAGTTTCTATATGATTGCGGAATTGTTCCTACATCGGAACCCTATGCAAAACGTACTTCCCATGGTATGATTCTAGGCGAAAACAACGACAAAATGTCAAAATCCAGAGGCAATGTTATAAATCCTGACGATGTAGTTGATGAGCTGGGTGCGGATACGCTGAGAATGTATGAAATGTTCATCGGGGACTTCGAAAAAAGTGTACCTTGGTCACAGGACGGTGTGAGAGGTTGCAGAAGATTTCTGGAGAGAGTCTGGAGATTACAGGAAATATTGACAGACAGCGATAATATAACGGATGAGCTGGAAAGCAATATCCATAAAACCATTAAAAAAGTCAGTGAGGATTATGACAGTATGAAATACAATACGGCTATTGCCAGTATGATGACTCTTGTCAATGATATTTATGCTTATGGCAGCGTAACAAGAGGGGATATGAAAATATTATTAACATTACTAAATCCGGTTTCTCCCCATATTACAGAAGAATTGTGGCAAATATTAGGCTTTGAAGGCATGCTTAACCAAACTTCATGGCCTGTATGGGAGGAGTCAAAAACTGTAGACGATGTTATTGAAATTGCGGTTCAAGTTAACGGCAAATTAAGAGGCCAAATGACGATTTCCGCAGATGCTACAGCCGAACAGGTCAAGGAACAGTTTGGGGATGATGAGAAGCTTGTCGAGTTTATAAAAGGCAAGCAAATTATAAAAGAAATCTACGTTCCCGGCCGAATTTACAACGTGGTGGTTAAATAGGTGTTATTCTTACCTTAAATTGTGGATGTGAATTCATTCGCATCCGATTACAGCAATGTAACTATTGAAGTAAGCTATATTTATTGATAAAATGAAAAACAAGGTAATCGGAAAAAGCAGGGTGTGGTTGCCACCTTACTTCAGCTGAAGGGAGGTGGTGTGATGGATACATACCAAGCAATATCAATAATGATAATGTTTGCGATGTTATTAACGTCACTAATCTCCTTAATTTTTAACCTGATAAAGGATAATAATAAGGGAAAAAAATAATCACCCTGTATGCCAGTACAAGGTGATTAATAAAATTTAAGAACCTTAGTGGCAATCGCATTTATGCGAATCCGATTACCTTTATTAGTATTATACCATTAAAATGTCCAAAGTAAACAACAAAATCGGCAATTATAATGTTAAAACCAATAAAATGAGGTATAATTGTATTAGAACAGTTGGTCAGTTGGTCAGTTGGTCAGTTGGCCAGTTGGTCAGTTGGTCGGTTGGTCGGTTGGTCAGTTGGTCAGGGAACCGTCAGGCTGTGTGAAAAGGCACATTTTCCACTCTTTTGTCATTCTGAGCGTAGCGAAGAATCTGTATTTCAGGCCATTTAAGATCCTTCATTACACTCAGGATGATAGTTTTCACACAGTCTGCTGTTGGTCGGTTGGCCAGGGCAGGCAGGTTCGAATTCATTCGAACATAATCATGTTTGGAATCGGTTGGCCAGTTAGTCAGGGCAGGTAGATTCGAATTCATTGGAACATAACCTTGAAAGGAAAAAACTATGAACAAATTAGGACATAAAGTAATAAAACCGACAAGCATCGGTGGGCAAGCGGTAATCGAAGGGGTAATGATGAAGGGACCTAAAAACATTGCTATAGCCGTTCGTTCACCTGATAACGAGATAGTGGTAAAAAAGGAATCTGCAGAGGGGATAATTACAAAATATAAATTAAACAAGATACCATTTTTGAGGGGCGGATTGGCGCTCATTGACGCCATGGCACTTGGGGTCAAATCTTTAAACTACTCAGCAGATATTGCTATGTCGGAAGAAGAGGACGAAAACCCCGGCAGATTTGAAGCATTTTTGCAAAAAATATTTGGAGACAAATTAACAGATATAGTAACATATTTTTC
>DASRMN010000030.1:0-10565 GCA_035647935.1 Clostridia bacterium
GGTTCTATTGTTAATTTAAATTAACAATAGAACCGTCCCCGTGTTAATTCTAAAGAAAGTGCTAAAAGTTTTGCAAATACACTGCTAACAATATATAATAAGAAGAGCATAAAGGAAAAAACTGCAAGGGAACAAAAAATAAATTATAGAATCAGTTTGTCTTTATCGGGAGCTTATCCCTATTTATTTTTACTGCATGGTATTCTCATAATATAAATAAAAAATGTTATATAAACAGTTTTTATCAAAAGGGTGAAGGATGAATATATATTATGTTAGATAGGATAAGGGAAACAATTGAAAAACACAACCTTATAGAAAAAGGGGATAGAATTATTGTGGCGATTTCCGGAGGACCGGATTCGGTATGCCTGTTGCATGTTCTTTATCGGTTGAGGGAAGAATATGACCTGAAGCTATATGGCGCTCATTTAAATCATAACTTCAGAGGCATAGAAGCACAGATGGACGCACGGTATGTATCTGATCTTTGCGAAGAGCTGGATGTGTTTTGTTTTGTTAAGAGTTTGGATGTGCCTCGATATGCAAAAAAGAAGGGATTGTCCCCCGAAGAGGCGGGACGAATACTTCGCTACGATTTTTTTGAAGAAGTTGCACAAAGAGCCGATGCAACCAAGGTTGCTATAGCTCATAATAAAAATGATCAGGCGGAAACCGTGCTTATGAGGCTTTTGAGAGGGGCCGGTTTACAGGGTTTGACAGCCATACACATCAGGAGAGGGGAAATTATCAGACCTTTGCTCAACATAGACAGGGAAGATATAGAAAAATACTGCAAGATATACGATTTATCACCGAGAATTGACGAATCTAATCTGGAATCTATATATTATAGAAATAAAATAAGGCTAGAATTAATTCCATATTTAGAGGAAAACTATAATCCGAATATCATGGCGAATCTGGTCAGAACTGCAGAGATACTGAAAAAGGATTTTGATTTCATAGAGGACAAGGCAAGAGAAGCCTATACAAATCTGGTAATTAATCAGGACGAACAGAAACTGGAATTACCCATAGAAGGCATACAAAAATTGCACGGTTCACTACAGTCTAGGGTGATCAGGTTGGCGGCGGAACAACTGTTAGGAAGGCAGGAAATTCTGGAATATAAGCATGTACAGGATGTGCTGGAACTGATGCAAAAAGGTCTGACAGGGAAAAAAATAACCCTGCCTTTGGGACTGGTCGCTAAAATAAACTATAGAAATATTTGCTTTGTTACGGGTGATCAGGAAGACGAGGTATTTTATTATGAACTGCCTACAGAAGGAAATTTTGACTTGGAGGAAATAGGTGCAACCCTTACTATGAGGGTTGTGGAACGCAAAGAAATTAAAGAAATATCTAGGGATAAATACCGTAAATGTTTTGATTATGATAAAATTAGGGGTGTACTGAATGTCAGAAACCGTCAGGATGGAGATCGTTTTTATCCCCTAGGTTTAACGGGGAGTAAAAAATTAAAGGACTTTTTCATTGATTATAAGATTGAACGCGATGAAAGGGATCGAATTCCTTTAGTATGTGACGATGATGAAATTATGTGGGTAGTAGGATACAGAATAAGTGAGAAATATAAGATAACATATAAAACGAGCCGCGTGTTAGAGATAGTGTTCGATGAAAACCCGGAAGTGTCATCTGATATGTCATCATTTTTGTCATCCTGAGACGGACAGGATAAGCTTGACCCACGAAGGATCACGTTTTTAATTATTATGGACAAAACATATCTTTATGTCATCCCGAGACGGACAGGATAAGCTTGACCCACGAAGGAATACTTTTAAATTAATTCCAGTTGTTTTAAAATGTGTTTTATGGTAAAATTATAAGATGTAACAATTTATGCATTATAGATAGGAGGAGGTTCTGCTTGAGGAAATTTTTTCGAGGAGCGAGTTTTTATATCTTGATATTCATTATTTTGCTTTTTATAATCCAACAATTTGGAAACAAATCCTCACAGACAATAAACATTGAATTTTCTGGTTTGTATCAGGAATTATTAAAAGAGAATGTGCATGAAATTCATATGGTCGACCGTTTTATGGAAGGGGTTATGACCTTAGATGGTGAAAAGGTTAATTATAAATCCTTTGTACCTGAAATATTTAATGAAAAGGAATTTACTGAAATAATAGATAAGCAGGTGAAGGCGGGGGTGCTGAAGTTTGGGGCGGAACCGCAACCAAGCACACCTTGGTTTATAGAGATGCTGCCTTCTGTGCTTATGATACTGATATTCGTGGTGTTTTGGTTTGTATTTATGCAACAGTCCCAGGGTGGTGGCAGTCGTGTAATGTCATTCGGAAAAAACAGGGCAAGGTTATATAAAGAAGATGAAAAGACTAAGATAACATTCCGGGACGTTGCAGGGTTAGATGAAGAAAAAGAAGAATTACAGGAAATAGTGGACTTCCTGAGAAGTCCGAAAAAATATATGGAACTGGGTGCCAGAATACCAAAAGGTGTCCTGATGGTAGGCCCGCCCGGAACAGGCAAAACATACTTGACTAAGGCTGTTGCAGGCGAGGCAGGGGTACCCTTTTTTAGTATAAGCGGTTCCGATTTTGTGGAAATGTTTGTAGGGGTCGGTGCTTCGCGTGTACGTGATCTTTTCGAACAGGCAAAAAAGAGTTCACCCTGTATAATTTTTATTGATGAAATAGATGCAGTCGGTAGGAGAAGGGGTGCAGGGCTTGGCGGCGGGCACGATGAAAGAGAGCAAACCCTAAACCAATTACTGGTTGAGATGGACGGTTTTGGTGTAAACGAGGGTGTCATTATTGTAGCCGCAACTAACAGACCCGACATTTTGGACCCTGCGTTATTGAGACCCGGCAGGTTTGACCGTCAGATAGTGGTAGGTTCTCCTGATATCAGGGGCAGAGAAGCAATATTAAAGGTACACTCTAAAGGCAAACCTTTAGCCAGAGATGTAGACCTGAGAGTGTTGGCAAGGCAAACGCCCGGATTTACTCCGGCCGATATAGAAAATCTTATGAATGAGGCCGCTCTCCTTACTGCAAGGAAGGGCGACAGGATTATAGAAATGTCAACCGTGGAGGAAGCCATTACAAAGGTAATTGCAGGTATAGAAAAGAAAAGCCGCGTAATAAGTGAAAAGGAAAGAAAATTAACAGCTTATCATGAGGCCGGCCATGCCGTGGTTGCCAGATTGCTTCCGGATTCCGACCCGGTGCACCAAGTGTCTATTATCCCTAGAGGTAGAACCGGTGGGTTTACCATGATTTTGCCTACGGAGGACAGACATTTTGCAACTAAAACGGAGATGGAAAGCAACATAGTACATCTTCTGGGAGGACGTGTGGCGGAAAAACTTGTACTGAATGATATAAGTACAGGAGCGCAAAACGATTTACAAAGGGTAACCTCAATTGCGAGGGCAATGGTTACAAAATATGGAATGAGTGAAAAACTTGGTTCAATAAGTTTTGGCGGCGAGGAAGAAGTGTTTGTGGGAAGAGATTTTCACTCTACAAAAAACTATTCGGAATCTATAGCTGCCGAAATAGACAGGGAAATCAGACGAATTGTTGACGAAGCACACGAAAAAACAGAAACATTATTAGCAGAAAATATGGATAAACTTCATGCTGTTGCACAAGCGCTTTTGATAATCGAGACTCTGGATGCGGAACAATTTGAAATGGTCTTCAGCGGTGAGGTAACAATCGAAGAAGAGGATACACCAGAAGATGTTCAAGTAAAGATAAGCAAAATTAAAAGAAACTCAAAATATAAGGTGACCCAAGATAAAAAAGTTGAAGAAATTCAAAAAGACAACGGGGACACAAAAGAGAAACGGGACGAAACCGATTGAAACAGAAAATGATGAAAAGAAAAAATGAACAATATAAAACCGGAATATTTAAAATAACTTTGGATAATTCCCTCTGAAGTTATTTTTATAATGAGTTTCATAAAGGAGGAAGGGTTGTTGAAAAAATTTTTTAAAAATTGGTTGCAACCGTTAAGAAAAATCTATAAAATGACATATAATATATTATAGATGTTTGTTTGTATATTTTATCCTGAAAAACAAAGAAGTGGAAAGAAGTATATGCATGGTTCTCTTCGATTAATCGGAAAGAAAGGTTAAATAAATTAGGGGGGAATACAGATGGGCAACAGTAAATTAGAAGAACTTCGAGGCCGTAGGGCCGAAATCGAAGGAGGGGGTGGTAAAAAGAGAATTGAAGCTCAACATGCAAAAGGCAAGTTGACGGCTAGGGAAAGGCTGGACTTATTGTTTGATGAAGGAAGTTTTGTGGAATTAGATGTTTTTGTTAAAGATAGACGCATCAGACCCGATATGAAAAATGTGGATGCACCAAGTGAGGGTGTTGTAACAGGCTATGGCTTGGTAGATGGCAGACCTGTATATGCATATTCCCAGGATTTTACTGTTATGGGCGGTTCCTTAGGGGAGGTACATGCGGAAAAGATTCACAAGGTGCAAGACCTAGCCCTTAGGATGGGCGCTCCTATAGTCGCCATGAATGATTCCGGTGGGGCGAGAATCCAAGAGGGGGTAGATGCTTTGTCCGGATATGGACAAATATTCTATAGGAACACCACGGCCTCCGGGATAATACCGCAAATATCGGCAATTATGGGGCCCTGTGCGGGGGGAGCTGTGTATTCCCCGGCATTGACGGATTTTGTGTTCATGGTGGATCGGACAAGTCAAATGTTTATTACGGGTCCGCAGATTACCAAGGCTGCAACAGGCGAAGAAGTAACTATGGAACAGTTGGGCGGAGCTATGACCCATAATGAAATCAGCGGGGTCGCTCATTTTATTGCGGGAGATGATGAGACATGTATCTCTGAAATTAAAAGATTGCTTTCTTTTTTACCGTCTAACAATTTAGAAACAGCGCCGGAAATTGATATAGCGGGGGACATCGACAAAATAGTCCCCGAGTTGGATCAAATTGTACCGGAGAATTCGGAAGAGAAATACGATATGAAGAATTTAATTGAAATTCTTGCTGACGACGGGGAATTTTTTGAGGTTCAACAATATTATGCTCAAAACATTATTACAGGTTTTGTGCGTATTAACGGGCAAACCATAGGGATTGTTGCAAATCAACCCAGCGTGTTGGCGGGTTGTTTGGATATTAATGCTTCTGATAAGGCTGCTAGGTTTGTCAGGACATGTGACTGTTTTAACATTCCAATAGTAACCATAGTGGATGTGCCCGGATTTTTACCGGGAACGGAACAGGAACATGGCGGGATCATTCGACATGGCTCAAAATTGCTTTATGCATATGCGGAGGCAACAGTGCTGAAGGTTACCCTAATAGTCAGAAAGGCTTATGGCGGTGCATATATAGCCATGTGCAGTAAAGATTTGGGTGCGGACATGGTGCTTGCCTGGCCGACAGCGGAAATCGCTGTAATGGGACCTGAAAGTGCGGCCAGCATTATATTTAAGGAGGAAGTTGCTGAATCTGAAGATCCTCAATCTGCCAGACTTGAAAAGATTGAACAGTATAAAGAGGAAATATCCACACCTTATAGGGCTGCGGAAAGGGGTTTTGTTGATGATATCATAGAGCCTTCCATTACAAAGTTCAGGGTGGCGGATGCCCTAAATATGCTTGCAAGTAAAAGGAAATCAAGACCGGCCAGAAAACATGGCAACTTACCGTTATAAAATCCAATGTGCAGACATATCGACATTCCGGCACCTTGGCACTCTGCCTGTCCGGCTAATAGCCGGGATTTCCGACTTCTAGAAGTGAGGTGATAAACAATGGATTTGTTGGAGAAAATGAAATTTTCTATTGAAACTATGACTATGGGGGAAAAATTTCTGGCGGGTATTCAGGTAACCGTTCTGGGACTGGTTATAGTATTTATAGCTTTAGCTATATTATATTTTGCTGTTATTATTATGGAGATGTTATTAAATAAAACGCAAGAAGAAGAAACAGTTGAACTGAGACCTAGTGCAGATGAAACGGTAGACTGGGAGAATGAGGCGCTTGTACACAAGGAAGGAAACACCGTGCATGATACAGAAGTTGTGGCGGTTATTGTGGCGGCTGTAGCCGTAAGTCTCCATGTTCCCGTACAAGATGTCGTTGTTAAAAGTATTAAACGGGCACGGGATTCGACACCTATATGGGCGAAAATGGGCAGGATAGAACAAATCAACAATACACTTTAATTAAAGGGCTTCCGGCCTTAAGTATTATAATTCTATTGTTTATTAAGGAGGAATTATGTAATGAGGAAATTTAACATAACTGTAAACGGCGTTTCTTATGAGGTGGAAGTAGAAGAGGTTGCAGGCAACACATCGTCAAATACGGCTCCGGCATCGGTAGCTAAGCCGGAAGTACCGGCACCGGCTAAACAAGTCGAGTCGGCACCGGCAGTCAAATCGGTTCCTTCTGCGGTTCCGGAGGGTGCCACAACTATAGAAGCACCAATGCCGGGAAATATCTGGAAAGTAGGCGTTGAGGAGGGTCAAGAAGTAAAAGCCGGGGATGTGCTTATAATTTTAGAGGCTATGAAAATGGAAAATGAAATTTTAGCTCCTGTTGATGGGGTTGTTGCATCTGTTCATGTTGTTCAGGGTGCATCTGTGAATGGCGGGGACGTTTTGGTGTCTCTTGAATAATAAAAGCACCTAGAACAATTGGAAGGGGATGCAAGATGGTCGATATAATTGTAGATTTTTTAGGAAGCATAGGTTTTGTAAGTTTGACGGTTGGCCAATTGCTTATGATAGGTGTTTCGTGCTTATTGATCTACTTAGCGATTGCAAAAGAATTTGAGCCGTTGCTGTTGATTCCGATAGCGTTCGGTATGTTACTGGCTAACCTGCCTCTTGCGGGAATTATGGAAGCCGGAAAAGCAGATTCCCCGGGAGGATTGTTATATTATATTTATAATTCCGGAATAAAACTGGGAATTTTCCCTCCTTTGATATTTTTGGGTGTCGGTGCAATGACGGATTTCGGCCCGTTAATTGCTAATCCGAAGAGTTTATTTTTGGGAGCTGCGGCACAGTTGGGGATATTTGCCACATTTATCGGATCGATTTTACTCGGGTTTACAGCTAAGCAAGCAGCATCTATCGGAATTATAGGTGGTGCGGACGGACCGACGGCAATATTTTTGACTTCCAAGTTGGCGCCTGCTTTATTGGGGCCTGTGGCAATTGCGGCCTATTCCTATATGGCACTCGTTCCGATTATTCAGCCCCCCATTATGAGGGCGCTTACGACTAAAGAGGAACGAAAGATTAAAATGGAACAGTTGAGGGAAATATCCAAGATTGAAAAGATTATCTTCCCTATAATGGTAACTATCATAGTTGCCTTAATAGTACCGAGTGCAACAGCTTTGGTCGGTATGTTAATGCTTGGCAACCTGTTTAGGGAATGCGGTGTAACGGAGAGGTTATCTAAAACAGCTCAAAACGAGCTTATAAATATAGTTACTATATTACTGGGCTTAAGTGTCGGTGCAACAGCCGGCGCAGAACAATTTTTAAGGGCGGAAACAATCAAAATAATTATTCTCGGTGTGGTTGCCTTTAGTATAGGTACAGCCGGGGGAGTGTTGCTTGCAAAGGTAATGAACAAATTATCAGGTGGTAACATTAACCCGCTTATAGGTTCAGCAGGGGTTTCTGCGGTACCCATGGCGGCTAGGGTCTCCCAGGTTGTGGGTCAAGAAGAAAATCCCGGAAACTTTCTGTTGATGCATGCAATGGGGCCCAACGTAGCGGGAGTGATAGGTTCCGCCGTGGCAGCAGGTGTGTTGTTGTCGTTATTCGGTTAGTCTGTTGGTCAGGGGACAGTTGGTTGGGATGAAACCGTGAATGCGAAAATGAAGCCGACATCCGGCTTCCGGAGTGTAGGGCAGACGACCCTGTCTGCCCTTGGTTGGAGCCGATGCCTAGCTTCCGGAGTGTAGGGGAGACCTTTGGTCTCCCGCTTAAAGCTGTCCCCATGCTTCACATAGCCGAAGGAGTATAACAATGAGAAATAAAATATTGAGTGAACTATACAAAAACAAAGAAAACTGCATATCCGGCGAGGTATTAGCCACAAACTTGGGAATATCCCGCACGGCAGTATGGAAACATATAAATATATTAAAAAAAGAAGGGTATATTATAGAAACGGCACCGGGAAGAGGATACAGGCTTTTAGAAACAGAAGACAAACTTCTGCCCGGCGAAATAGAAATACTTCTCGGCGATAATACCATAGGAAAACAGGTGGTTTATTTTGAAAGCGTTGATTCAACTAACAGCTATGCAAAAAAAGAAATTGCTCGACTAAAAGACGGAACCGTTGTTTTAGCCGAAGAACAGACCTTGGGGAGGGGCAGGAGAGGCAAGGAATGGGTTTCCCCCAAGGGAACAGGCATCTGGGTGAGTCTAATTTTAAAACCCGATATTCCCCCTAGGGAAGGTATAAAAATGACACAAATAGCCGTTGCGGCTGTATGTGAATCCATCAGGGAATCGACAGGGCTGAATGCTCTGATTAAATGGCCTAATGACATCATTGTCAACGGGAAAAAGGTATGCGGTATTTTAACCGAAATGGCCGGGGAATTAAACGAAATCAGTTACATTATCATAGGCATCGGAATAAACGTAAACATGGACAGTTTTCCAAACGAAATAAAAGAGAATGCTACTTCGCTATTTATAGAAAGCGGCAAAAAGACAGATCGTAGGGACCTTCTGGTTGATACCTTAAGGAATTTCGAAACCCTATATAATGACTATATTGAAGACCTAGACCTAAACAGGGTTTTATCCATGGTTAAAAATTATTCCGCTATACTGGGGAAAAACATCAGGGTTATACAAGGTAAAACAGAAAAGAGGGGGATGGCCATAGATATAAACAATGAAGGGTTGTTATTGATAGAATTGGAAGACGGCAGCAGTGAGACCGTCATGTCGGGTGAGGTTTCCATCAGAGGGGAAGAAGGATACATATAGGTGAAACAGCTAGCATCGCGTTTTGAGCTAGACTATTTCCAAAAGTTATTAAAAAATTAAATTGTCCGGCATCCTTTAGGAGCTGGAACGGAGGTGCTAAAATTGATTCGAGACATGAAAATATCAACAAAAAAAGTAGCAATCACAGGCATGTTGGGGGCGTTTTCGGTGGTGTTGAGCATGACCCCTATAGGATACATACCCATACCTTGGCTCGGCATTGAGGCAACCACTATGCACATACCTGTCATCATCGGCGCCATTTTAGGAGGGCCGATAGTAGGTACCATGGTGGGTTTAATATTTGGGGTGAGCAGTTTTTTGAGGGCGGGTTCTCCCTATTTTACAGATCCCCTAGTGGCTGTACTTCCCAGGCTCTTTATAGGGCTTGTATGTTATTATTCCTATAAAGCATCCGGGCAACCTGTGGTTGGGGCTATTTTGGGTACATTAACCAACACTGTCGGAGTGTTGTCCATGATCTATTTAAGGGGGTATTTACCTCTTGTCGCGGTTGCCGGTGTTGCCGCTCTGAACGGAACTGCGGAGGCTATAATCTCCTCGGTCATAGTGTATATGATAATGAAGGGATTGAGGGGCTATAAAATAGATTGATCAAGAGGGTGAACAGATGATTTTAGTTCTCGATGTAGGAAACACTGATGTTGTGTTAGGTGTTTATAAAGATAAGGAACTCATAGATTTCTGGAGGATTTCAACGGACAAAAATAAGACATCTGATGAACATCAAATACTTATCTATCAATTTTTTCAATATAATAATTTAAATATTAAGGATATTAAGGATGTCGTTATAGCCTCGGTGGTGCCTAACATTATGTATTCCCTAGAAAGGGCAATAAGGAAATTATTTAATATAACACCGTTGATAGTAGGGCCCGGTATTAAAACAGGCATAAATATAAAGTATGATGACCCCGCAGAGGTCGGGGCGGACAGGATTGTTAATGCAATTGCCGCCTATGAGAAATACGGCGGTCCCTTAATAATAGTGGATTTTGGTACTGCCACAACATTCTGTGTGATATCGGGAAAAGGTGAATATCTGGGCGGTGCAATTGCGCCGGGTATTAAAATTTCCAGTGATATATTATTTGAAAAGGCGGCAAAGTTGCCTAAGGTGGAGCTTGTCAAGCCCAGAAGGGTAATAGGAAAAAATACTGTCAACAGTATGCAAGCGGGCATAATATACGGCTATGCGGGTCTGGTAGAATACATAGTAAAAAAGATGAAAGCGGAAATCAGGGACAAGTCTGTCAAGGTGGTTGCCACCGGCGGGTTTGTAACCTTTGTTGTCAACGAGGCCGTGTGTATAGACATAGTGGATCGATTTTTGTCCCTAGAGGGGCTAAACATTATCTATGAGCGTAATAAGGAAGACCGAAGGGTGAGGCAGACGTAGGATGTGGCAGGGGGACGTTTTGTTTGCCACACAAATAGAATTTGTGGCAGGGGGACGTTTTGTGGCAGGGGGACGTTTTGTTTGCCACACAATGTAAAATGA
>DASRMN010000031.1:0-7417 GCA_035647935.1 Clostridia bacterium
AAGTAAAGGTGTATATATAAGGATACACCTGATGGTTATCTTCCCTATATAAATTGAAATTTTAGTAAAATAATGAAAGGAGCATGTAGTGTGAAAAAGGGTTTAGGCGTTATTTCCGTAATTTTAATTATGATATTTATATTAACGGCATGTACCACAAAACCCACAAATGACAATTCAAATCTAAGGAAATCTACTTCCATAGACAGGCCTCTGGATAGCGATGTTCCCATTCCTATATGGGATATAAAATTATCGCCTGAGGAAGCCTATGATGCTTTTAAAAAAATCTACCCGAAAGCTAAGGTAAAGGAGATAGAGCTTGATAAAAAGGATAATTTTTATGTTTATGAGGTCGAGGGATATGATGGAAACATAAAACACGAGGTGAAAATTGATCCCTACAAAGGTGATGTTTTAAAAGTAGAAACAGAAATCGACAGCAAAGAAAAGGGAGAGATTTTAAGGGAGGACCTAGCAAAAATCCCGGAGTTAATTGAAAAGGCTTTGAAGGACGCAGGAGAAGACTTTCAACCTGAAGAATGGAGTCTGGAGATAAAACGGGGCAGGATTGTATTTGAGGTGGATGTGATTGACGATAATTACAGGGAAATAGAATATAAATATGATCTGAAAACAGGAAAATTAATTGAAAAGGACATGTAAGGTAGAGGGGATAACCCCTCTATTTTAATGCGACACTATCTTTGTGTTACAGTTCACACCTAAACCCATGCGCAGTTGGCCAAATATGCAAAATTTCAATTAATGCCTGAATTTTATGCAGTTTATTCTAATTTCCACCACATTTATAGCTTATTACCTAGAATTTTGCACAAAGATTGTCTATTAGGATAGGATGTGAATGGTAACACCTTTGTTTCACATAGCCCATCACTCTTCCAATCGTTTACTACAAATATTATAGGTTTGATGATATAATTAAGGAAGAAAAAGATTATCAGGTTAACCTGGCTTCGGGTCAGGGAATTCTGTATAAACAGCCCTATGGGAGAGTCAACAACGAAAGGAGACAATATGTGTACAGGCATAAAGATAAATTATGATGATGGTTGTGTAATGGGAAGGACAATGGATTATGAGGTCCCTCTGAATTATAATGCGCTTTATCTACCGAGGAATTATAATTTTTGTGATGATTTAATGGGCAATCCATTGTATTCAAAATATAAGACATTAGGCATGTGTTTTGAAAATCTGGATCCCCTGAAAGACGGTGTAAATGAGCACGGATTAATAGGGATTACTAATACCTTCAGGGTATTTAATCTTTACTCTAGTCAGGTAAAACCAGAAAAAATCAACATTTCCAGTCTGTATTATTTCACTTATGCACTTGCGAATTACAAAACTGTGGAGGAACTGGTTGCAGATTTACCAAATATTTGTATATCCACCAGGGATTATAGAGAGGAAAATATAATATCACCAAATTTCCATTTTATGTTCGCCGATTCTACAAAAAGGTGTATCATTATCGAACCCAAAAATGGCGAACTAATATATTATGAAAATCCGTATGATGTAATGACCAATTCGCCGGGTTTCAAGTCCCATGTCAGAAAGTTAAAGAAATTTTTAGATCTGGATAATCTTGAGGAATTTAATTCACCCAAGGATTTACCTGGGGGATACGACCCCTTTTCCAGATTTATTAAGGCTTTTTACTTAACCAGAATGAACATTAAATCCGATAATTTTAGGGAAGCGTTTTCCCATTCTTACAATATAATGTCCGCAATGGCCATGCCGAACGGATTTGTCAGAAACAAAAAATATAATCATACTACTTATACTAGGTACCTTTGCTCTTATGATACAAATAGCAAACTACTGACTGTAAGGTCCGATACCAACCCGACGGTCTATCAGTTGGGATTTGAAGACATAAAAGAGGACGATAAAAGGCAAGCATTTTTTGTAGAATCGGATTTTACGGCGGAAAAATTGAAATAATAAATTAGCGCAGAGATGAATTAATATGGGGAAGGTTGTATTGTTGATTTAAATTAACGATACAACCTTCCCCGTGTTAATTAATTTTTTAGTTTATTTATAAATCATTCGGGGTAAGGATTATAACAGGGAAAGTTTAAAAGAATTACAAGAAGGAGGAAAGGGTATGAGTAAAAAATTTTCACATCCGTTTATTCCAAATTCCCAACCGGACATCAAGAAACAAATGCTGGATGAGTTGGGAATGACAAGTGTAGAAGATATTTTCAAAGAAATACCGGACCATCTGAGATTCAAAGGCGAACTGGATTTGCCGGAAGCATTAGAATCTGAATATGAATTACGTAAGCATGTAAAAGGCATATTAAGTAAAAATTCCAACTGTGAAGACAACATATCGTTTCTCGGCGGGGGCACTTGGCAACATTATGTACCTTCCGTCTGTGACACTATTGCATCAAGGGATGAATTTTTAACAGCTTATGTGGGCGATGCGTATGATGACCATGGTAAATTTCAAGCCCTTTTCGAATTTCAAAGCATGATAGCCGAACTGGTCGGTGTGGACTGTTCAGGTACTCCCACATTCGATTGGGCAAATGCGGCGGGGATATCATGTCGTATGGCGTCCAGAAAAACCGGCAGGCAGGAGATTATTTTGCCCGAAAACATCAGCCCCGGCAGATTGGCTGTTATCAGGAATTATTTGAAACCGGAAATTAGGATTACAACAGTTAAAAGTGAAAGAAAAACAGGTTTGATAGACATAGATGATTTAAAATCAAAACTCAGTGATAAAATAGCTGCTGTTTATTTTGAAAATCCCACATATTTGGGGGTTATAGAAAGTCAGGGATTAGAAATTTCGAAACTGACCCATGGGGTAAATGCCGAAGTTATAGTTGGATGCGACCCCTCATCATTAGGGGTTCTGGAAGCCCCTGCAAATTATGGTGCAGATATAATCTGCGGGGAAATCCAACCCCTCGGAGTGCACATGCAGTATGGCGGAGGACTTGGAGGATTTATTGCAACTAGGGATGAGGCGGATTACGTCGCCGAGTATCCTCAACTACTATACGGAATTACGACTACCAGAAGTGAGGGCGAATACGGATTTGGAGAAGTAGCCTATCACAGGACTTCCTATGCATCAAGGGAGAAAGCCAAAGATTTCGTCGGAACCCAAGCAGCTCTGCACGGTATTACTGCGGCAGTTTATCTTGCATTGATGGGACCTCACGGAATGAAGGAACTCGGGGAAGGCATTATGCAAAGGGTGTGCTATGCGATCAACGAAATTTCCAAAATAAAGGATGTAAAATTGGCATATGAGGGATTCAACTTTAAGGAATTTGTAATAGATTTTAATGAAACAGGTAAATCTGTAGATGAAATAAATCAGGAATTGAAAAAGATGAATATTTTTGGAGGTATAAATCTGAAAAAAGACTTCCCGGATTTAGGGGAAAGTGCTCTGTATTGCATTACAGAGGTTCATACAAAGGAAGACATTGATAAATTGGTTTCTGCATTAAAAAAGGTACTTTCCTAACAGCTGTTCAATTAAGATTTTTTTATTAGTATCATTGCTATGAAGGCTATATATACCTGTCGTTGCTATGAAAGTCCTACATTTTTATCATCCTGAGACGTGCAGAATAAACCTAGCCTGCGAAGGATCTGTATTTAAGAATAATGTTTTCGTTTATTGCGATGTGGGTAACATGTGCAAATCTTGGGAAAGACAGAATAATTTCAACCCTCGAGGGATCCCGTTTTTATTATCCCAAGTGAAGGACAATATAATGAAAAATCCCAATCATTTGATTAATATAAATCAATTTGAAAGGAGAATCAAGATGAGTTCTGTAAAAATAAGAGAAGATTTCCAACAAGCCAGATGGAATGAACCCATAATATACGAAATATCAAGGCCCAATGTTCGCGGCATACTGCCTCCAAAGGCGGATAAAGAAATTGTGGAATCAGTAGGTGATGTGGTAGGCAAATTACCCGATGGAATTCGGAGAAAGGAACTTCCAAACCTGCCTGAGGTATCACAAAAACATGTATTGGCACATTATATAAGGCTATCTCAGGAAACTATGGGTGCTAACCTCAGTAATGATTTGAGCGAAGGTACATGTACCATGAAATACAACCCGAGGGTCAATGAAGATTTGGTGGCCGAGACGGACTTTGCCGAGCTACATCCATCCCAAGATGAAGATACAGTACAGGGAATTTTAGAAATATATCATAAATTCCAAAAGGTTGTAAAAGAGGTTTCAGGTCTGGACAGGTTTACATTACAACCGGGCGGGGGGAGCCAGGCGATTTATACCGCGGCCTGTATTGTAAGAGCATACTGGGAAGACAAGGGTGAGGCAGATAAGAGGGACGAAATAATAACAACCATATTTTCACACCCTGCCGATGCGGCAACACCTGCTACCGCAGGATTTAAAATCATAACTATCTATCCCGACGAAAGGGGGCTTCCCGATATTGAAGCCCTGAAGGAAGCTGTTTCGGAGAGAACCGCAGCCATCTTTATGACCAATCCTGAGGATTTGGGAATGTACAACCCGATAGCGGACGAATTTGTTAAAATTGTGCGCGGCGTTGGTGGATTATGTTTCTATGACCAAGCAAATGCGAATGCATTTTTGGGTGTAGCTAGGGCAAAAGAAGCGGGATTTGATATGTGTCATTTTAATGTACACAAGACCTTTGGGTCTCCACATGGATGCTCGGGTCCGGCTTCGGGTGCACTGGGGGTTACCGAAGAACTGGTAAAATACTTACCCGTGCCCTTGGTAGAATATGACGGTGAAAAATATTATTTGAATTATGACAGTGAAAAATCAATAGGCAAGGTCAGAGACTTTATCGGGGTTTCAGGAGTTATATTGAGGGCTTACGCCTGGACAATGGCAATGGGTGCAAAAGGATTACGCGAATGTGCCGATGTGTCTGTAATCAACAATAATTATCTGGAGAAAAAGGTACTTCAAATTCGCGGAATTTCAAGTGCATATCAGGGCAATGATGTTACCAGACAAGAACAGATAAGATACAGCTTTGGAAAAATGCAGGAGGAAACCGGAATAGGCTCGGATGATATGAATGCGAGAATAGTGGATTACGGAATCCCCAGTTTCTGGTCGAGCCACCATCCATGGTTGATACCTGAACCGATGACATTGGAACCTTGTGAGACATACTCAAAGGATGATTTGGATGAGTATGCAGCCGTACTGCAAAGACTGTCGGATGAGGCTTATTCAAATCCTGAAATATTAAAAACAGCACCCCATAACTCATCTTCACATAGACGTAATGATGAAGAATCACTGGATGATCCGACAAAATGGGCAACCACCTGGGCTGCTTATTTTAAAAAACATAGCAAGGAACAATAGTTAAACAATGGTTAAACAATAGCTGAACAATAGTTAAACAATTGTTTCAATGTTATTATGTAGCCCTGCTACATTGGTGACAGTTTATGGGGGGGCAGGTGGGACAAACATCTGCCTCCTATCTAATTTTTAAAATATTATGAAATATAAATAGGTTTGGCAAACCGAAACTGTATTAAGCGCAGTAAAGACATTTAAAAAATCATACTTGATTTAAGGATTCCACTGTATTAACTGTAGAAATTTCAGAAAAGGTGGGAATAGTTCATGAAGAAAATAGGTCTGATTGTCAATCCGATTGCCGGAATGGGTGGAAGCGTAGGCTTAAAAGGCAGTGATGGTCTGGAGATATTGGAAAAAGCGAGGGCGCTCGGGGCAAAACCCAAGTCATCATACAGAACTATACAAGCCTTGGAAAAAGTATCCACGTTTAAGGACAAAGTAGAGATAATCACATATCCCGGCGAAATGGGAGAAAATGCAGCAAAAGCTTGTGGATTTGAGCCTACGGTAATAGGTTCAATAGATGAAGACAACACAACCCCACAGGATACCAGAAATGCCGCCAAGGCCATGAAAGAACTGGGTGTAGACTTAATACTATTTGCGGGTGGTGACGGAACGGCGAGGGACATTTACGATTCGGTGGGTATAAGCATTCCCGTCTTGGGAATTCCAACAGGAGTGAAAATCCATTCCGCTGTCTACGGTCAAAACCCCGGAAGAGCGGGTGAATTGATAGCACTTTTTGTGCAGGGCAAGGTAGTTGAATTTAAGGAACAGGAAGTTATGGACATCGACGAGGATGCTTTTCGTGCAGGAAGAGTCACAGCCAGACTGTATGGATATCTTAAAGTCCCGTTTGAAAAAAGGTTCATTCAAAGCAGAAAATCAGGCGGGGTAGCGACAGAAGCCGCCGCATTGAACGGTATAGCCAATTATATTATAGATTCCATGTCGGATGATTATGTTTATATAATCGGTCCCGGAACCACAACCCGCCCGATTATGGAAAAACTGGGTTTAAAAAATTCCCTGCTCGGCATGGATGTGGTGTACCAAAAGAAACTTCTGGCGAAGGATGCGAGTGAAAAAGAACTGTTGGATTTAATGGATGACAGAAAAACCAAGATTGTTCTCACCATCATAGGCGGCCAGGGACATATTTTCGGTAGGGGAAATCAACAATTGAGTCCGACTGTTTTAAATCAGGTACAAAAAGAAAATATCATCGTTGTATCAACAAGGGAAAAACTGAACACAATTTTTGGAAGCCCGATGCTGATCGATACAGGGGACAGCGAAACGGACAGTATGCTCGAAGGGTATTATAAGGTTGTAGTGGGATATGATGATTTTGTCATGTATAGGGCTATGTCCTAATTAACACGGGGACGGTTCTATTGTTAATTAAAATTAACAATAGAACCGTCCCCGTGTTAATTCGTGTTAATTAGTCTTTCTCGATCTCCCAATCCATTATTGTGCCGGTGGTAGCATTGATTTCATACTCATGTTCCAGACCTTTATATTTAAATTCTACTTCGTATATTATGACGCCATTTTCTCTGTCCAGTTCTATCTCCAAGTCTTTGATATAGGATTCTGCCAGTCCGGCATGCCTCAATGCAATGTTTTTAGCTGTATCCATACCGATAAAATTTTGACTGACGGTTGCTCTTCCTTCATTTTTAAGTAGCATAGATATCTTCTCCTTGTTGTTTTTATTATTATATCCGTCATAATCACAATCTATTATTTTACCGATAATTAACATGGGTACAGTTCGCCCGAAAGGACAAATGTGACAAATTAGGTACGTCCCCATTTGTCACCTAATTAACAATAGAACCGTCAGACCGTGTGAAAAAGCACTTTTCTTACTTATTGTCATCCTGAGACGTACAGAATAAACCCTCCCGCGAAGGATCCCCAAAAGCGAGATTCTTCGTAAGTACCGTTAATACTGCCAGTCTCAGAATGACACAAAGCTGAAATCCGGAATGACAATT
>DASRMN010000032.1:0-5504 GCA_035647935.1 Clostridia bacterium
TTAGAAAAAAATAGACCGTTATTTGAAATACATTGACGAAAAAAATCGAGGAATATATGACTGCGCCTGATAAAACTGATGCATATGTACCAATCTGAAACTAAATGAAAACAGGAAGGAGCATTATGTTTTTTGTTCTTTGTTCAGAACCATTTTGTATCAAGAAGGGTTTCAATTATATATTAAGATATGATAACATATAGGAAATAACAATAGTTGAACAATCGTTTAACAATGGTTGAACAATAGTTTAGCAATCGTTTAGGGGTGGTGTATACTAACAAATTAATAATACATACTAATAATTGTAACGATGGTTTAACAATGGCTTATTAATAGGACACAGCAGGGATAGCAGACCATGCGGGAAAGCACATTTTCTACTTTTTTTGTCATCCTGAAACGGACAGTATTAATGGTTCCCGCGAAGGATCTGTATCTCATATCTGTGTATATATGAGGGGAGAACATTATATGGGAATGCTTAACAAAAAAACGATAAAAGACCTAGAGATTAAAGGTAAAAAAATAATAGTAAGATGTGATTTTAATGTTCCGATAGACGAAAAAGGCGATATTACTGATGACACAAGAATCAGAGCAGCTCTGCCAACCATAGAATATATATTAAGTAATGGTGGCTCTATGATTTTAATGTCCCATTTGGGCAGACCGAAAGGGAAACCAAACCCTGAATACTCGTTGAAACCTGTAGCGGAAAGGATTTCGCAATTGATCGGAAAAGGGATAAAATTCGCAGATGATGATTTGGTGATCGGCGATGCCACTAAAAACTTGGCAAAAGAATTAAAACAGGGCGAAATTTTACTTCTTCAAAATATGCGCTTTCGTAAAGAAGAGGAAGAGAACGATGAAAATTTTTCAAAGGAACTTGCATCACTAGGGGATATATATATCAACGATGCATTTGGAACTTCCCATAGAGCACATGCTTCAACTGCGGGCATAGCTGCATTCTTGCCTTCAGCTATGGGATTTTTAATAGAAAAAGAGTTAAAAATTATGGAGGAGACATTGGAGGCACCCGGGAGGCCCTTTGTTGTGATTTTAGGGGGAGCCAAGGTTTCGGACAAAATCGGAATTATCGAAAATCTGATAGATAAGGTCGATGCTTTAATAATTGGTGGCGGTATGGCATATACATTCCTAAAATCCAAAGGTTACGAGGTAGGCCAGTCTTTGTTGGAAGAAGATAAAATAAACCTAGCGGCCGGTTTGATCGAAAAAGCCGGGAAAAGGGGTTTAGAATTTCTACTGCCAATTGATGTGGTTGTGGCAAAAAAATTTGCTCCCGATGCGGAACATTGGACTGTGGACATTGACAGTATCCCAAAGACAATGATGGGAATGGATATTGGGGAAAAAACTACAGAAATATTCATTAAGAAAATGAACAATGCAAAAATCATAATCTGGAATGGACCTATGGGTGTGTTTGAAATGCCTGCCTTTGCTAAGGGAACCGAAGAAATCGCACGGGCCATGGCAAACAGTAAGGCTGTTACGATTGTTGGCGGTGGGGACAGTGCCGCTGCCGTTGAAAAATTCGGTTTTGCGGGTAAAATGATTCATGTTTCCACAGGTGGAGGGGCATCCTTGGAACTTTTGGAAGGTAAGGTGTTACCCGGCATAGAGGCATTAGAAAATAGATAAAATGGGGTGTTAGAATATGCGCAGACCTATTATCGCCGGCAATTGGAAAATGAATAAAACAATAAGCGAGGCATTAGGGCTGGTGAATGAAATAAAAGAAGAAGCAAACAAAACTGATGTTGAAGTTGTCGTATGTTGTCCGTTCACTGTTATCAGTGAAGTTAAAAGGGCTATTGAAGGATCCAAAATAAAACTTGGAGCCCAAAATATGCACTGGGAAGACGAAGGGGCTTTTACCGGTGAAATTTCAGCAAATATGTTAAGGGACTTGGGGGTAGATTATGTAATAATCGGCCACTCCGAAAGAAGGCAATATTTTAACGAAACAGATGAAATTGTTAACAAAAAGATAATCAAGGCTATTGAAAAAGGTTTAAATCCCATAGTATGTGTTGGGGAAACACTGGGTGAAAGGGAGAAAAACAGGACATTTGATGTTGTTAAAAAACAAACTTTGGCTGCCTTTAAAGATATCGGAAATGATGGAATGAAAGGTGTGGTAATTGCGTATGAACCGATATGGGCCATAGGCACAGGCAAAACTGCTTCATCACAGGATGCAAATGAGGTAATAGCCTATATTCGTTCCCTACTGGAAAACAAATATGGTATAGAAATATCCGAGGAGGTTAGAATTCAATATGGTGGCAGTGTTAAACCATCTAATGCCACGGAAATTATGAATGAAATAGACATTGACGGGGCGCTGGTTGGGGGAGCCAGTCTGAAAGCAGAGGAATTCCTAGGAATCGTTAATTTTTAGAAAGGGAGATAGAAATGAAAAAGCCGGTTGCACTCATTATTTTAGACGGTTTCGGTATAAGAGAAAGCAAATTCGGAAATGCGGTGAAAATTGCCAATCTCCCGAACTATAACGGTTTCCTAAAGGATTATCCCAATACCCAAATCTCGGCAAGCGGAGAAGACGTGGGCCTGCCTGAGGGCCAGATGGGAAATTCCGAGGTAGGCCATTTAAATATAGGTGCCGGTAGGATCGTATATCAGGATCTTACTCGTATCACCAGAGAAATTGAATCAGGTAATTTTTTTAGAAATCCCAAATTTACAGAGATAATTTCCTATGTAAAAAACAGCCGGAAAAAGCTGCATCTAATGGGTTTGGTTTCTGATGGCGGTGTACATAGTCATATTGAACACTTGTTTGCATTGATAGAACTGGCTAAATGCGGAGGTTTGGATGAGGTTTATATACATTGTTTTTTGGATGGCAGGGATACCCCGCCCAAGAGCGCAAAGGGTTTTATAAACGCTTTAGAAGATAGAATCAAGGGAATAGGCATAGGCAGGATAGCAACAATTTCCGGTAGATATTATGCAATGGACAGGGACAAAAGGTGGGATAGAACGAAATTGGCCTATGACGCTATGGTGTTGGGCAAAGGAAAGGTCGCCATGGATGCCATAGACGCTATAAATATCTCATATGCGTTGGATGAGGACGATGAATTCCTGTGCCCCACCATAATATTAAACCCGGGAGGGCAACATGATGGGATTGAAAAGGGAGATGGGGTAATATTTTTCAATTTCAGACCGGATCGTGCCCGACAGATAACCAGAGCCCTTGTAGATGCTGATTTTAATTATTTTGAAAGGGAAAACGGTTATTTCCCATTGCGTTTTGTTACCATGACTGTTTATGATAGAACTATCGATAATGTTGAGGTGGCTTATGGGCCAAGCAAATTGCCAAATACCTTAGGTGAATATGTTAGCAAAAAAGGGCTCAACCAACTGCGAATTGCCGAAACAGAAAAGTATGCTCATGTAACCTACTTTTTTAACGGCGGCATAGAGATGCCAAATCTGAATGAGGATAGAATTCTTATTCCTTCACCTGAGGTGGCAACATATGATCTGCAGCCGGAGATGAATGCTATACAGCTCACAGAAAGGTTGCTGGGGGAAATAGACGGGGGTAAATATGATTTAATCATTGCAAACTATGCAAACCCCGATATGGTTGGCCATACCGGGAGTTTAGATGCGGTAGTAAAAGCGTTGGAAACAGTAGACCAATGTATAGGTAAAGTTATTGATAAAATTTTGACAAAGGGTGGCAGTGCCATAGTTACATCGGATCATGGAAATTCCGAATGTATGATAGATGAGGAATGCAACATCCCTATTACCGCCCATACAACTAACCCCGTACCTTTAATCTTAGTAGGTGCAGGTGATGTTAAATTGAATCAGGGTGGGAGATTATCAGATATAGCCCCGACCCTATTACAATTATTAGGACTGGAAAAACCGCAAGAAATGACCGGAAACAGTCTAATCCAAAAAAATTAGGAATATTCTGTGGGGGCGGTCTTTGACCGCCTGCAGGCGAGCATAGCTTGCCCTACTTATATAGCAATGACAGACGGAAGATGTCATTCTGAAACGGACAGTATGAACTTGGCACGTGAAGGATCTGTGTTTTTGTCATCCTGAGACGGACAGTATGAACTTGGCACGCGAAGGATCTGTATCTGAAAATAGTTTAATTCAAAGGTAGAGGAGAAAGAGAAGATGACAATTATAAGTGATGTTTATGCGAGAGAGGTGTTGGATTCTAGGGGGAATCCAACAGTTGAGGTTGAGGTATACTTGACAAACGGTGCATCGGGAAGCGCAATAGTTCCCTCGGGAGCTTCTACAGGTGCCTTTGAGGCTGTAGAACTCAGGGATGGTGATAAAAAAAGATATTTAGGCAGAGGGGTTCAGAAAGCCATCGAAAATGTAAATAAAACCATTGTACCGAAAATAATCGGATTAAATGCAGTGGATCAAATACTGATAGACAAAACCATGATCGACTTGGATGGTACACCAAATAAAGGGAAACTCGGTGCAAACGCAATCTTGGGGGTGTCTGTTTCTGTTGCCAAGGCCGCGGCATGTGCTTTGGGACTGCCTTTATTTCAATATCTGGGCGGAGTGAATGCAAAGCAATTACCGGTGCCGATGATGAATATTCTAAACGGCGGAGCCCATGCGGACAACAATCTGGATATCCAAGAATTTATGATTATGCCTGTAGGTGCTGCTGATTTTTCAGAGGGCCTGAGGATGTGTGTTGAAATTTATCATAATCTAAAATCAGTCCTTCAGGAAAAAGGCTTGTCAACCGGTGTGGGTGACGAAGGCGGATTTGCACCTAACTTAGTTTCGAACGAGGAAGCCTTGCAGGTAATAGTTGAAGCTGTTGAGGATGCCGGTTATAGACCGGGACAGGAAATAAAATTAGCCCTAGATGTGGCTGCAACAGAGCTATACGATGAAGACAAAAAAACATATAAATTATCCGGGGAGGGCATTATAAGAACTTCAGAAGAAATGGTTAATTTTTATGAGCAACTGATTAACAAGTATCCTATAATTTCTATTGAGGACGGGTTGAGTGAAGATGATTGGGACGGCTGGCATCTAATGACCGAGAAGTTGGGCGATCGGATTCAAATAGTGGGGGATGACTTGTTTGTAACTAATACTGAGAGGCTCAGGAAGGGTATTCAGGAGGGAACAGCTAACTCCATATTAATAAAATTAAATCAAATAGGTACCATAACCGAAACATTGGATGCTATCGAGATGGCAAAAAGGGCCGGCTACACAGCGGTAATATCCCATCGTTCCGGGGAAAGTGAGGACACTACAATATCGGATGTGGCTGTGGCGGTAAACGCAGGCCAAATCAAAACAGGTGCGCCCGCCCGTACGGACCGTGTCGCAAAATACAACCAATTGCTGAGAATAGAAGACATGCTGGGCTCTACCGCACAATATTTAGGAGAAAGGGTATTCTATAATTTGAAAAAAAT
>DASRMN010000033.1:0-2982 GCA_035647935.1 Clostridia bacterium
GTTTATTTCTGTGTGAAATATAAAAAATTCCCCTTCCGTAAAAGGAAAAAGGGAATTTCCTAGTCCTGTTTTTGAATATATTTTAATGAATCGGTTACAACATTTCATTCGGCTTTCTTAGTCCACATCCTCATGACAAACAGGGGATAGTTCCCTGCTTGTTTCCTAGCTTTCTCAGTCCGCATTTTCACCCATAGTTTCAAGCAGAAAGCTGACAGGTCGAAATCCGTCATTACAGGATATCATTGCAGACTTTTTGTTTTTCATCCAGCCGTCATAAAAATCTTCGCCACCATGGGCCAATGCCATTACAAAAGCTGACATGCTATCCTAGGCACTATCACACATAAAACCAAGGGGACGGTTCGAGACCGCTGAAAAAGTCCCGAATCGTGTCATTCTGAATGTAATGAAGTGGAATGAAGAATCCCTTATGTATTGAAAATGCAAGATTCTTCGCTTCGCTCAGAATGACACCTCCCGGTGGATTTTATAAAAATGGGACTTTTTCAGCAGTCTCGGACGGTTCTTGTGGTTTATCAAAAATATATAAATCCGGTAGGCCTTATTGTCTTTGTTGGCAAAATTCGCTATAATATTAATAATTAAGTTAATATATGGTTTTATAATTTGTTGTCGGAATGGGGTTCTGTAAGTTATTTATATCCGACATGGAAGGATTTTTATGAAAACCATCTGGGCAAATGGGGCTATGATATGGGGGAACTGTTTATTTTTGCGGATCATAATACTGCCAAAGACAGTTTTGTAGGGGCATCAAATGAAAAGGGACAAATAAAGGTTCACTTTAGTTATAATGTAGGCGCCGATGAGTATTACGGCCCTGAAAGCGAAATACTGGAATATACTTATGTGCTGATTCAAACAGACGGGAAATGGCTTATAAATGAAATCCTTTATGAGCAATGATAAGGGGATGACAAACGAAACATCCTCCTGACTTTATTCTACCCCCAAGGCCTTAAACACCGCATCCTCAGGACTTTGATAAAAAGATATCTGAAATTTGGCAAACAATTCCGGTGGAACTGTGTTAATTTCCACAGCGGAGACCATTGGAAGGAGTACCTTTTTTGCCCCTGCATCAAAACAAACCTGAAGGGTGGATGCCAATTCCTCCACTTTGCTAATAGTACCGCCAATACTCATAGAGCCTAACATTACTAATTGGCTGAGTGCAGGCTTTCTTAGTGCCCCCGAACATAGGGCAATAAAGGCCGGCCAAGCCTGTCCTTTCAAATTTGCCTGTTCCGGAAACAACCTCCGTTTCAATTTTATATACACCAATCATCCCTGAATCCCCATGGGCAACAGTATACACATGGCCCGGTCTTCCCATTCCTTCAGGTATCAGTTTGTCACCACCTTGTTCAGGAACCGAAACAAATTCCTCCTCAAAAGTTTCCTTATCTATGTAGGAAAAATGAACGTCATAAAATTCCATACCGCCAATTTTCTTTAATTGCTCCTTTACTCGTCTTCTTCCGATTAAGGCATATTTAAGGATTTCTTCAATGTCTTCCCTGCTAAACTCCCCATGAGGATAAATAAGTTTAATCAATCCCGAAACTGTTTTCCTTACCGCTATAACATCTCTTTGATTGAGATTATTTCCCAGCCCAAAATAACTATCTATGCTATCGCTGTATGACCTTTTTCTCATTTCTCTAAAAAATTCTGCAATATAATCAGTAATAAAGCCATATTCGCCGGTGAAAAACTCCGGTCTGTATTTTGGTATCTCCCAACCGGGAATATAACAGTGCATTCTATCAAAAAAAGCAGAGTCATAGGCCATGGCCCCCGGAAACGGATCAAATAAATGGGATGTTTTTAAGAGCACGTCCACAGATTGATTGATGTTACCGACAAAAACCATGGAAGCAGATGCATTTTTTAATTCCTTTCCCCTGGCAAAGGAACCTGAAGCCATGTAATCCTTCATAATCTGGATACCGTCTTTATCCTTAAATGTGATGCCGGCCACCTCATCAAAAGCCACCACATCCCACAGGCCGACTAACCCGATTTTTCTGGTGTTCATATTGTAAAACAAATTAGCGACGGTGGTTTGTCCCCCGGATATCAGAATAGAGTTGGGGGATATCTCCTTATATATATGGGATTTGCCCGTTCCCCTTGGACCCAGTTCACAGACATTAAAATTATTTTCAACAAGAGGGATCATTCGGGCGATAAGATGCCACTTAACTTTTTCCTCTAATTGGGTGGGTTCTATACCTACAGATCTCAAAAGGACATCAATCCATTCATCTTTAGTAAAGTTTTTCCTTCCACTGAATATCTCGTTCATATCCAAGTTTGGCATTTGAATGGGTTTCAGACTGCTTATAATAAAAGGATTTGAATTCTTTGCCTCTTCATCATAATAGTATTGTATTTTAAGGATACACCAAATACCCCCTGCCAAAAGTTTTTCAAATTCTTTCACATAATTTGCTTCTACCTCTACACCCTTTAATCCCAAGTTAGAAAACTCCGCCTCGTACATATCCCTTTTTTCATTTAACTTCACAGTTAATTTGTCTATCACCGTATATTGACCTAATTCCCGAATTTTGGATTTAATCTTTTCCGCTTCGTCCGGTCGGACATAATTATCGGATAGTATGTCCTTCACTCTGTTTACACCATCATTTATAGAATCTTCATCATCGGTAGCACAGTATATTCCAAGTAAATATTCCAAGACATATACGGGGACATTAGCCCCTTCCTTGATTTTTTGGGTCAAATCCTTACGAACTACCCTACCTGGAAAGTAATGGTTCAACTTTTCATTTAAATCCCTATTCTCTTCATCCACAGCATCTCCACCTGCCTCTCCCCTTTATAAACCAAAATCATCACAAAATAGCAAATCTATTATAAAAGGTATTCGCCCATATATTTTTTCTACTGTTTCGTCTTCATCCTCCAATATTAAATAATATTCCTTAT
>DASRMN010000034.1:0-2988 GCA_035647935.1 Clostridia bacterium
CTGATATGCTGTTTACATAATAAAATTTAATTTTGAGAAGGAGTGGACAAGACTCATGAAATATCGCTGTAGATATTTGTCTACTATAATTATAGTAGCCCTTATTGCCACATTCATACCAACTGTTGTTTTTGCCCAAGACGCTCCTACCATCGAAGCGCCAAATGGAATACTTATAGACTATGAAACCGGAAAGGTTTTGTTTGATAAAAATGCTCACAGACGAGGTTATCCGGCCAGTACTACCAAAATCATGACTGCTGTTTTGGTGTTAGAAAACGCTGATTTAAACGACAAGGTAACTATAGACTATGATCTTTATGTCGACGGTTCCAGTATGTTTCTCCTAAAAGGAGAATCCTTTACGGTTGAGGAACTTTTGAGGGCTTTATTAGTAAAGTCCGCCAACGATTGTGCCGAGGCTCTGGCTATACATATATCCGGTTCTGTAGAAAATTTTGTTGAAATAATGAACAAACGCGCCAAAGAACTTGGTGCATTAAATACTAATTTTGTAAATCCCCATGGATTGACAGATCCCGACCATGTTACTACGGCCTATGATTTGGCCATGATAGCAAAACATGCCATGACCTTTGATATTTTCAGGGAAATCGTTTCAACTACTATGTTGAGTCTGGATGCCACGGAACAAACCCCTGAAACAAGAATATATAGAAATACAAACAAATTTTTATGGGCCAAGGGCGGCGCAAATACAATGGTCTATAATGGACAATATACAGATTTTAAATATGATATTATTGATGGAATTAAAACAGGTTATACAGGCCAAGCTAAATACTGTCTCATAAGCACCGGGGTCAAAAATGATTATAGGGTAATTTCTGTAATTTTGGGTGCGGAAAACGAGAGTGTACTATATAGAGATTCTAGGACCTTAATAGACTATGGACACAATAATTTTAAGCTGGTTCAATTAACCGATAAAAATTCTCCGCAACTTTCTGTTGACATCAAAAATGGAAAAGATACAAATGTGGATCTATTTGCTAAAATTGATAAATTTGTGGTGTTGCCTATTAACAAGGACACCGGTGATATTATTGAAAACGTTGCTGTAAACAAAAATATTAAAGCGCCTATTAGCCGAGGACAAGTGCTGGGAAGGATCTCCTATTTCTCAGATAATAAATCTGTAGGGGAGGTTGACCTAATTGCCAAAAATAACGTTGAAAAAAAGGCTCTGTCACAAAAATTGTTGCATCCATTGTTAAATCCCCCCAAACTTCCGGTCATATGTATTTGTGTATTTTTACTGTGGCAAGTATTTGTCGCATATCTCAGGATTAAAAAAAGGCGCAGAAGAAAATTTGCATACAGAAAAAGGGCTACAACATATACCTTTAACAAGGACCTGTTCAAATAAATATACATACCATTCAGAAAAACACCAAGGCGATCGAGCCCCTTGGTGTTTTTGTTGTTTTTAAATCTGTTCTCCCTCTTATGTTTTTTTATTTCCGCTATGTAAAATTTTACATAGATATCCGGTTTCTACGTTTAATTTTAATCTATGTCAATATGCACCTTGCCTGCATCCTTCCATATTCCCTCTATATTATAAAATTCTCTTTCCTTTTCATGAAAAATATGTATAACAATGTCCCCGTAATCCAATAATACCCATTTCCCGCCATCGTACCCTTCTCTGCTCAGTAATTCTATGTTTGCCTCTGATAGTTCTTCTTGGATTTCATCGGTTATTAATTTTACCTGCCTAGAAGAGGCAGCACTTGTGACAATAAAATAGTCACATATAGATGTAATCCGTCGGAGATCCAAAACCACTATATTCTCCCCCGTTTTCCTGTCAATAGCCTCATAGACCCGATAAATAACATTGTTTAGTTCATTTTCCATTTTACCCCTCCAATTTGAATATTTATAAGAAAAGTTTCGTTAAAGCTGTTAAATATGTTAAATATATAAATAAAAGAGATATCCCTAGAATTCTCCCTATCTTTTTAGAAATCATACCACCGATTACAAGCACCGACATTAGAAATAGGGCAACCGGCAAGTCTAAATACAATGTTTGTGGTATATTGTAAATTCTAGCACCAAACATAATATTTTGATAACTTATAATTATTCCTTTTTCTCCTATTTTAGAGGATACCCCAAGAACCATAAGCATGTCAAGTATATTAGCGCCTAAAATATTACCGATGGAAAGCCCTTGCTGTCTTTTTAGTATCGAACTGATCGCTGTAACAAGTTCAGGCAAAGAAGTACCGAGTGCAATCAGGGTTAGACTTATAAATTGTTCCGGGACTTTTAAAAACCTCGCAATTTTTACCCCGCTTTCAACCATCAGTTTTGCGCCTACAACAATTAACATAGCACCTATAATAAATTTAGTTGCTATTTTGAAAATTCCCCTGCTGTCACATTTCTTGAACTCGTGGTTTGCGGGACTTGTTTGAGGTTTAGATTTTAATTCAATTACATTTAAAAAAATATATATAATAAACAGAAACAGTAACAAATTGCCTTCCCTTCCCGTAATAATCGTATCCCCCAATAGAATAAACAGTATAATACAACTCAATAACATAAATCCACCTTTTGCGGAAAAACTTTTTCTATTGATCCTCACGGGCGACAGTATTGCCACCAATCCCAGTATCAGCCCTATGTTACATATTATAGAGCCTATGACATTTCCTATAGCAATATCATAATATTGGTTATATGTTGCTATGGAGGAAACCAGCAGCTCCGGCAGGGTTGTTGCGATACTTACTATAGTTGCTCCGATTAGTATATTTGGTATACCTGTTATCTGTGCTACCGTTGTAGCGGAATCCACAAACCAATCCCCGCCTTTAATTATTATTATCAGGCTTACTGTAAATACCAAAAAAGTTATTGTAATTCCCATTATAATGTTCCCCCTTAACAATCCATCCCACATTCCGCTAAATGTATAATTATTTTTATGTATTTTATAAATATGCAAAT
>DASRMN010000035.1:0-11524 GCA_035647935.1 Clostridia bacterium
ATATAGATGTATGGAATTATATTATGATATAATGGGCTAAAAGGATGCTGTAACGGAAAAACATGTTTATATGCAATCCATGTGGGGTTGCACCGGTGGAATTGGAAAATTAATATGCAAACAAAAATGTGGCAAACAAAGCGTCCCCATGCCACTTAAAAGGAGGGGTTTTATGGAAAATCGTTTGTATCGTTCTGAAAGTGATAAGAAGATAGCGGGCGTATGTGGCGGTATAGCAGAATATTTCGGCATCGATTCAACTATAGTCAGACTTCTCTGGCTCATAAGTATAGCTGTTTATGGTACCGGGTTTCTTATTTATATTATTGCTGCGATAATAATGCCCGGAAGGGAAGATATTAATGCAGGAACAGACCCAAACAAAAATTCTAATAAAATTAATAGCCCAAAAGACAGTACGTTTAATAGGGGTTTTGATCGGGAGAAAAACAGAAAGTTCTTTGGGTACGCACTTATCGTGGTAGGAATAATATTGTTTGGCAAAAGATTCACGATTTTGAGATGGTTGAGTTTCAAATTTTTGTTCCCAATTGTATTAATAGTCCTTGGAATATTTATATTAAGCAACAACTCCAAGAAGAGGTTTTAAACATAAAAGTTATAGCACTACACAGTGTCTAACAAAATGCGAGTTCATAAAAATATAAATATTATGAAGAAGGTGAAATTATGGACAACAGAAAGTTGACTATTGGTGTTATTTTAATCATATTGGGTGTTTTATTCCTTCTGGCAAATCTGGGTTATATCAGTTTTGATGTGCTGTTCGGTATTTTTGATTTGTGGCCGCTATTGCTCGTTGTGGCAGGAATTAATATCTTATTTAACAAAAAAACCATCATTGTTCTTATAACATGGATTATATTTTTCGCAGTCCTAATTTTATATGGGGTTTTTTACGGGGGAGTAAATGCTGATGTTGATTTTAAAACTCACTTTGTAAAACCTGCAGAAACCTCCTATGGGAAGCTTAACTTGGATATAGGTGCGGCTAGAATCAGCGTAGATTCAGAAAAAGATGATCTTTTAAAAGTTGATGCCCAAGGTGTCAAATTAGGCCATAATAATACGTATAAAAACGACATGGAAACTGCAATTTTTAACTTTGCAAACAAAAGCCATAGCCCAACTATTTACAGCACCAAAGGTAGTAATTATAATTTTAAACTGAACGAGGATGTAATATGGGACCTAGATTTAGATTTGGGCGCCATTTCAGGTACTCTTAATCTTGAAAACATTGCAACAAGATCTGTTGATTTGGACATGGGAGCCGGAAATCTGAATATTGTATTAGGAAACAAACATGGTAAATCAGATATCGAAATTGACAGCGGTGCTTCTAACATAAATATAACGGTTCCAAGAGATGCAGGTGTAAAAATAAAATTAGACAGTTCTTTAAGCAAAATCAATATAGATGATTTAAATTTAATCAAGTTGGGGGATCATTATATCTCGCCCGATTATGATGAGAAAGATGTTAAATTAGTATTTCGTGTCAATATGGGTGTTGGAAGAGTAGATTTCAAAGTTAAATAAGGAGTGAACAGATAAATGGTTTTTAAGCCGGGCTATATAAAACTACTGCAAGACGGTACTTTATCAGAGAGAGTGAATAAAATTGAAAAACATCTTACCCGTTGTTATCTATGCCCCCATGAATGCGGAGTGGATAGAACAAAGGAAACAGGGATATGTCAGGGAGCAGATAAAGCGATAGTATCGAGTTACGGGCCGCATTTCGGTGAGGAAAATGTCCTCGTTGGTTCCAAAGGATCCGGAACAATATTTTTTGGATATTGTAATATGAAATGTGTTTACTGTCAAAATTTCGAACTCAGCTTTCATGGTGAAGGACATCCGATATCCAATGAAAGATTAGCAGATATTATGCTTCAATTACAGGATTATTATAAATGCCATAATATAAATTTGGTTACTCCGACTCATTTTGTTCCCAATATTTTAAAAGCCATTTATATAGCAGCCCGAGAAGGACTGGAATTACCCATTGTATATAATTGTGGCGGTTATGAAAGTGTTGAAATTCTGAAAATTTTAGATGGAATTATAGATATTTATATGCCGGATTTTAAATATAATGTGCCTGAAAGGGGAAAACTGTATTCCAAAATAGCAAATTATCCTGAAAAAGCAAAGCTGGCCCTGAAGGAAATGGACCGGCAAGTAAACGGATTAAAGGTCGATAGAAAAGGAATAGCCTATAGAGGTCTGTTAATTAGACATCTGGTATTGCCCGGTGGATTGGAGGATACAAAGAAAGTTTTAGGATTTATAAAAAAGGAATTATCTCCCGATTGTTTGGTAAATTTGATGAATCAATACCGCCCTTGCCATAAAGCCTCTGAATATAAGGAGATAGCCAAGGGTTTGAGTTTTATGGAATATAAACAGGCATATGATTATGCAAAGGGACTGGGTTTAAGACTGGCCTAATATACCAAAGGAATATCCCCCATCAAATGGTATATGACCGTGTAGGAACCCTTCGATGAAATTATAAATCATAGTGCTGTCAATAATTGCAGATAAACCAAACACGGGGACAGTTTTCTGTTTGTAAACAACAAACAGAAAACTATCCCCGTGTTTGACCTTGTTTTTTCCTGTATTGCAACAATTATATGTAACATACCCGGAAGATTTTACTTTAGTAACTCTTGAAATCTATTCAAAATTCCCAAAAATATCTTATCTCTGACTGCAATCGCCCATACCCCGTCACAAAATCGCTCCCCGATTATATATTTCGTCAAAATGGCCCTCAATAATTCTATATCCGCATTTTCTATAACATCATTTATTCCGTTCATATCCTTCAAGCCTCTGTTGTCTAAAACATCCGAATAATCATGGGATATTAGGTTAGTTTCATAAAATTCCCTGATAAAATCCTTTAATGTTTTTTCATATATGGGGTAAGGCACAGTATGGCCGTTTTCACCCGGGGTTCTTCCTCTGTCCCAACGGCACACGCTTTCTTCAGTAGCAGTTTCAAAATACGGCATAAATGGGAACAGTTTTTCCGCACTTTTCCGAATCAGACTTAAATTAAATTGGTTGCATAAATCCTCTATATATTCCCTTTCGGCTATTTCATTAATCCAATCTTGTGGGATGCCTTCATATCCATATTCCAAACCTGCCAGTCCACCTGCAACGGCAGCCACTGTATCGGTATCCCTTCCCAGATTAACAGCCCTCAAAACACAATCTTTGTAGTTGCCCGTATTCAATAAGCACCAGATTGCGGCTTCAAGTGTGTCCACCACATATCCACCGCTTCTTATCTCTCCTGCAGGGAGTTGTGCAAAATCTTTCTTGTCTAACCGTGAAAAATGCTCCAATTCGTCAACAAAATGAGGTTGTTTTTTATAATGTTTCATCGCTTTATAAATCCCTGTTTTCACAGCTGATTTTAAATCCGCACCGTCAGGGAGCATGGATGCAACGGAAATATATATGCCACAGGCAATTTTACTTCGATTATGAGCATGTGTTAAAGCTGAGATGTTATGAATAATTTCGTAGGCCTCTTCGGCTGCCCCATAGGCATCCCCAAATTTAATGCCATAAATAGACTGCAAATAAAACAAAACCGGAAGTGTTCTCATAAGGGATCCGTTTCCATTATCGCGCTCGTTTCTTCCCCCGCATTCCAGTGGCGGGGTGCCCTCTTCAAAACGCCTCAATGATTCACCCGTTGTTGTTCCAATATCAAAGGCTCCCCCATAGGGTGTATATTTACCTTCATTTATCCATTTTATAAAGTTTGACATTATACCTTCATAATCCAACCCTTCAGAAAGACTATCCACAAGACATAATGTCATGCTTGTATCATCCGACCATGTGCCCGCCGGTTGATTATATGTACCGTAGGCCCTCATCCCGACTACAGGATTCTCCTCTAGGGTTTTCCTATCAACAAATTCGACCGGCACACCCAATGCATCAGCCACACATAACCCCATAATTCCGTTTAAAACATGATTCATTTTCGTTTACCCCGCTTTCTAATTTGTCTCTCCGCCTGTTGGTTTATGATCAGCCATAAGTGATATCAGATTATGTAACTGTTATCATCTTATAGTTTACTATAAACAGACTTGACTGTCACCAAACAGTACAGTAAAAAATAAAAATAGCATAAAAAAGGCCGCCAAAATTGGCTGGCCAGTCGGTAAATAATTGCCCGGGGAGAAAGCCCCGGACAAAGTCATTTACAAGACTCATTCCTGACAACATTTTCTTCTGGTACAAACATAGTTTCCCCGCAATTTAAAAAGATCCTGTCCTTCCCATTCCAAAAGTTTTTCCCTCAAATAGCCTGCCCCCGTTCTGCATATTCCAATACCCTTTTTGGGAAGCACCCTATGGGTCGGTAAAAAATAGGAAACAGGGTTTTTGGCAACGGCGCTGCCAACCGCCTGGGCTGCTCCGGGTTTTCCGAGCACTTCTGCAATACCCCCATAGGTAGTAACCTTTCCGGGTTCCACGTTACCGACTGCCTTGAAGACACTTTGCTGAAATTCTGTAAAATCAGCCAGATCAAGAGGCATAGAATGTTTGCCTGTTTCTAAAAATTTAAGGGTTTCTTCAATAATTAATTTTTTGGCAGGGTTTTGCGCTTGTTCCTCATCGGCAATCCCCAAATTTATATGATCAAGGCCCGGTTTATCCCTTAGGGACAGATATTTTAACCCTGTGGGGGAGAAAATAAAACTGAGGATATCTGTTTCTAAAAAATCAACCATTTCTTCTATTTCCATTGTTGAATTTCACCTTCTTTTCTGACACAGAACATCAAATCCATTTCTTATTATTCCCCTGTTGCTGCATTTTAACACGAAACATTTCTATATCGTTATCCTTATTTTCCCGACACATTAAAGCAGATTCCCATATCTCCTTATATATGATTTTTTTATAACTGTAGTCAATACCATATAAAGCATTATAGTGATGACCAAATATAAAAAGTAGACTCCCGGTAGCGGTGCTAAGCCTATAGAAGACCCAAAGGCAGTAAAGGGTATTATAGTCAGTAAGGCTATTCCCGTAAATGTAAACAAAGCCAATTGTGTTGAAGCATGACTCTGGATAAAAGGAATTTTAGGTGTTCTTATCATATGAATTACGAGGGTTTGGCTCCACATGGATTCTACAAACCAACCTGCCTGGAAAACTGCAATATATAATCCCATCATTTTAGGATCTGTTAGCTGATGAAACAACAACCCTCCTGTAGACATTGGGGATATTATATAATACATTAATAAATATGTTGTAATATCGAACACGGAACTGATTGGGCCTATCCATAACATAAATTTTGCAATCGAACTTGCATCCCATACTCTTGGTTTTTCCAAAAATTCTCTATCCACATTGTCCCATGGAATCGCGGTACATGAAATATCATATATTAAATTGAGTAAAATTAGATGCAGTGATGCCATCGGTAAAAAAGGTAAAAAAGCGCTTGCCACCAATACGGAAAACACATTTCCAAAATTCGATGAAGCTGTCATCTTGATATATTTAATCATATTGGCATAAGTTTTTCTTCCTTCAAGAATACCGTTTTCAAGTACCATCAAATCTTTTTCTAACAGGATTACGTCTGCTGATTCCTTTGCAATATCTACTGCATTATCAACCGAAATCCCCACATCTGAGGCTTCCAATGCTCCGGCATCGTTAATCCCATCCCCCAAATATCCTATAGAATGTCCCCTATCCCTCAGGATATTTATAACCTTGGTTTTTTGCGATGGCATCATTTTAGCAAAAATAGTTGCTTTTTCCGCCAGATCACCAAGCTTTTCATCTGAAAGCCCCTCGATATCCGAACCCAAATAAATATGATCAAATTTAATTCCAACTTGTTTGCAAATACTTTTAGTTACGTCTTCATTATCCCCTGTCAATATCTTTACATCTACCCCGCTTGTTTTTAGAGCTTTTATAGCCGATATTGCACTCTCTTTTGGCGGATCAAGAAAAGCCAGATAGCCAATCAAAACCATATCGTTTTCATCAACAACAGAAAATTCACCTACCGGCGAAGGATTAGTTTTTTGCGAAACAGCTATTACCCTCATCCCGCTGTTGTTTAAGTCCTGCACTTTACCCAACACAAATTTTTTCTTTTCTTCGGTTAATTCAACAACTTCCCCTTTATATTCTACATAACTCGATATAGTGAGCATCTCCTCAACTGCACCTTTGGTTATCATTTGTGTTTTGCCTGTCTCGTCTTCTACTACAACACTCATCCTTCTCCTAGTAAAGTCAAAAGGAACCTCATCTACTTTTTTGTATCTTGTAATTTTGTTTCCTATATTTTTGTCACTATTTTTTAATTCCATGGTCTTATTTATTATAGCAATATCCATCAGGTTCTTTAATCCGGTTTGATAATAACTGTTTAAAAAACCGTGCCTGAGAACCCTGATATCACTGTTGCCGTCAATATCCAGATGATATTGCAATTTAACCTTATCTTCCGTAAGGGTTCCGGTTTTATCAGTACAAAGTATATCTATTGCCCCAAGATTTTGTATGGAGTTCAAGTTTTTTATGATTACCTTTTTCTTTGACATAGCCACTGCGCCCTTTGCCAAACCGGTAGTTACAATCATGGGCAGCATTTCCGGGGTCAATCCTACTGCTATGGATATAGCAAATAACAAAGCACTTAGCCAGTCACCCTTTGTTATCCCGTTAATAAAGAAAACAATTGGGACCATAACCAGCATGAATCTAATTAGGACCCAAGATACTGAATTAACCCCTTTTTCAAAACTTGTTACCGTCGGTTTTTTATTCAGCTCCTGTGCAATTTCCCCGAATACTGTATCATTACCCGTTGCAACAACTATTCCCTTGGCAAAACCGCTTATAACATTAGTCCCCATAAACACAAGATTGGGTTTTGCAAGAATTTCCCTATCGTCATAGGAAATCGCTGAAACTTTCTCTACTGCCCTGCTTTCACCTGTTAAGGCAGACTGACTTATAAATAAATCCTTTGCTTGAATAATCCTTATATCTGCAGGAATCATATCCCCGGCAGACAGGTGCACAATATCCCCTACAACTATTTCATCTAGAGGAATTTCCTTAATCCCGTCTTCAACTCTCTCGACACTGGCTGTGGTTTCAATCATCTCCAACAATTTTTCCGCCGCATTTCCACTCCTGAATTCTTGAACAAAACGTAATACGCCCGATATTAATACCATGGCCAATATTATTATTACAGTAGTAAAATCCTTTTCCGATGTTTCAACCAATATGATATCTGTGAATGCAGATACTACAGCTAAGGCAATTAAAATCATGGTAAAGGGGTTTATGAATGCTTGAACCAGTCCTTTAAATAAATTGTTTTCTTTATGATAGGTTATGACATTATCCCCATACAAGCTCCTTGCAGACCTTACCTGAATTTCTGTCTTGCCTTTTTCCGAACTGTCCAGCATATCATAGACCGTATCTATATTGTCTTTGGATGCGGCAAATAGCCTTTCGTTAGCCCCGTTGTGTCTTGTCATGTTTTCAGCCATTTTGATTGAAAAGTTTTTATTGATTGTTTTTTCCATTTAGACACCTCCTACTCTTCAGCTCATTATTTTTTAGCCCTTCAGGCCGGCTTCTAATGAACAGAGTGCATTGAACAAAATACACATCTGTCCCGATAGCAAACTACCGCTCTCCGGCGAATCACTTTCCATTCAATGCACCTCCTTCCAAGTAAGAGCATTTATAATTAACCTTATGAAACAGGTTCGTTATAGCTATTGATAAATTTGGGCATAAAAACACCACCATAACAGAAAGTCATTGGTGGCACAGCAAATAAACTAAATTCTACACATTTAAAATTTAGGTATCACTGTGATACAATTCCGTTATTTTAATCAAATATTCAATTAAAAATCCACATCTTAGATAATCCATGTTAATTTTTCACCATTAAAAAACCCCATACATCTCAAACAGATGCATGGAGCATAATATCACAAGCAGTCTCGTTTGAGCTTTAACTCTACAGGGCGGTGAAATTACATTAGTTGAAGCCTTAATCGACAACAACTGTTCTTACCAGCTAATAGTGTCTCCACCATTTTGCGGCAGTAATCCATATCCCCGTAGTAGCCTTACCTACCGAGTATTATTTTCTTGTTCTTTCCAAAGGATACCATATTAAAATGTCAATGTCAAGCTCACAGGCGAATTAACAATAGAACCGTCAGACTGTGTGAAAAAGCACATCTCCCGCTTTTTGTCATTCTGAGCGTAGCGAAGAATCTCGTTTTTAGGCCATTTGAGATCCTTCGCTTCGTTCAGGATGACATTTTTCACACAATCTGCCGTCCCCGTGTTAATTCTTATTTTGTTAATTCTAGCCTTGTCTTTTGCTTTTTGGCATCCTCCTTCCTGTAGAATTCCTCTAGGGTCTTTGCTGATTCCATGAATCTGTCCTCCAAGCCTTCCTCGTAAATATCACTATATAGAAAATCATTCACCCTAAGTACAGTCTTGTCTTCATTTGGTGTGCCATCGTCACCCCGAGGTTTTTGCAAAACGAAGTCTATTGCGTAAAACGGAACATCTGCTATATCAAAAATCTCTTTTAGATTCAGTAGGACCTCACTTGCCTTTTTCACTGTAATTTCCTCTTTCTGTATATAAACAGTAATATGGCCTGCGGTTTTCGCCAACTCTTTGACATCATATTTTTTATCCAGTTCTAAATCTTCCATAGAAATCCCGTAGTCAGGCCCGGGAGACTCAACTTCTTTATCAACTTCCTTCATTTTTAGCGATCCGAAATCAATATGGCTGATATAAGGATAATCAGGGGCTTCAAATATTTTATCGGTCATTATGCGATATTCGGAATCGATACGCTGATAAGTGTTCCAACCGCTTAACACATCGGTTTCATAGGAATCCCGTAAAACTTTTCCGGCAGGAGAAATATCCACATTAAAATGGATATCAATACTGGTCGGGGACTTAATCAGAGCATAGTATCCCCCTGTTTTAAAACTGTAATTGACCTTTTCTAATTGTAGATTTAAATCCGGGTAGGTTTTTTCAATATGCTTTGATGCGGCCCGTTCGGCAAGCGCCTTAGAAACAGGATTTCCAAGGAACCCGTTTGCAATCAAAAGCAAAGCGCTGATTAATACAATTGCAACAACGCCTGCAGCGATTTTAATTATCTTTTTCATATTTTTCCTCCTTCCTAAATGCAAATTTGAGCAAAAATGCAATGACAATACCCAATAAAGCGAGCCCGCTGTAAATAAAACTCCAAAATATAGGGGCAAGCAATATATCTAAAATCCTATTGTTAGCAAAAGATCCGTCAAGAATATATTTAATCAGAGTCCAAAAATACGTAAGAATAAACAATCCAACAGGAAAATAATATGTTTTTTTATCCAATACAAGATAGGCAAGTGCCCCTACCAGCGGCATGATAATAATGTTATAAAACAACCCCGGGCCTTCTGTTAGCCCAATGCCAACTAAAGCACCAATAATAATAATTATAAGCATTGCTAAAAAGATTTGATTTTTAATTTTTTGAAGCACTCGCCTATCATTCATTCCGGGGGGAATATCAACCTCGCTATTGAACTCATTTTTACAAGATTCGCATTCCTGTATGTGTTCTTGTACTAGATTCATGCTATCTTCGCTTGCCACATTGTCCTTTACCAAAGGAATCAAATCAAGGCATACTTCGCAAGAAATTTTAGTCATTGCGCAAACCCTTCCTTTCTAACATCCTTCTAATTTTCTTTTTCGTACGAAAATCAATTACCCTTGCCGAGCTTTCCGATATATTGTATTTGATGGCTATCTCATAGAATGAATAGCCTTCAATACGCATAAGTACAATATTCTTTGTTCTCTTTTCTTGTTCATTTAAAAAGGTTATTATTTCGTTTGCAATAGTTTTGTTTATAAAAGATTTTTCGATATCTTCCCGTCCTTGCAAATATATTTCTGCCAAACCATCGAAACTGATAGTATCATTCTTTTTTCGTAAATGTTCATACCATTTATTCCTAGCAATGGAAAATAGCCAAGTCTTTATATCAGAATTTCCCTTAAAATTAGGTAAGGACTTGATTGCGGCTAAAAATGTTTCTGATACCAAATCCTCTGAAAGAGTGGGATTGTGTGTGAGGCTAACAAGATAAACAAACACATCTTGCCTGTATTTCTCGTAAATAAATTTTGCGGAAAACATAAAATCCCCCTTTCATAATATTAGTGTCTTAATTATTGATTTTGTTACAATGCCTAATAGATATTTTAAAAGGCTGTATACAAAGTGCAATTAATTTGCGGTAACAGGACAAATGTGAGATTAAGCATAAGATAAATTATGGTAGTTATATTATCAAAAATAATATATAATTTATAATTGCTTCCATGAAAAATGAATTAACATTGTTGTTTCTATAATCATACCATCCTTTCAGTTTCCATGTTTAATTTACCGGAATTATTTATTTCTCAAAAGTGATTTTAAATATTTTTTGGGATAGTGTAACCTTTTGCTATGTTTTTCCCTCTATATAAGTGAAGGAGGTGTTTTGATGGATGATAGCAAAATAATCGAACTTTACTTTGCTCGTGATGAGGCGGCAATTAGGGAGACCAAAATTGCTTACGGCAAAAAGCTTGATAATCTATCTTTTAGTATTTTGAGAAATATTGAAGATGCCGGGGAATGTGTAAATGATACTTATTTAAAAACATGGAATGCCATACCTCCCCAAAAACCGGCTTGTTTTTATGCTTTTATCTCTAAAATATGCAGGCATCTATGCTTTGGGAGACTGGATTACAGGAATGCAAAGAAGCGAAAATTTGAAATAGTTACCCTTTCCGATGAACTGGCTAACTGTATCCCGGATAAGCTTATACAAGCAGAATTTGAGGATAAAGTGATTGGAGATGCCCTGACAGTGTTTTTGAATACTTTATCTAAGGATCATAGAGTAATATTTATGCGTAGATATTGGTTTTGTGAGCCAATATCTGATGTAGCAAATCATCTCAAGGTATCGGAAAGTAAAGTCAAAACATCACTTCATCGAACACGAATAAAATTAAAAGCGTATCTAAAAAAGGAGGGAATTTCTATATGAAGGGAAATGATTTATTAAAAGGATTAACCTATGTAGATGATAGTTTAGTAAAAGAAGCAGAAGAACATAAACCTAAAAAGTCACCAATTAGATTTGTACTGCCTGTTGCCGCAAGCTTTGCAATAATTATTGCTGCCTTTTCGATCCGGTCGAACTATCCAAACCATTTGCCATTATCCCCGGAAAACAATATTCCACCTATTGTGGGTAACGAAAGCCCTCATTCCGGCAAGGACTATGAACTTTATTTTAATGATGCCGATAGCCAAACGGCAGCGGATATCTATATTGAG
>DASRMN010000036.1:0-5178 GCA_035647935.1 Clostridia bacterium
GTTTTATATTCTCAGTTATTTCGGTAAAACGTCGCTCAATTTCTTTTCTGCCTTCCCTTCTGCCTATAACTTCGATACAAATACCAAAGAGCAATATGTAAATCGTAAAGATAAATAGTAGTATAATTGTTATAAATTTTATTTGTCTTGTTTTTTTGCCGTCTTCTATAGTAATCGCCCCCTGTGTTCACTATTTTAGTATAAATACCTCTTTTATGTTTATTAAATCCCGTTTTCCCCACATATCTGTTTTTGTAATGCTAAAAAAGTACCTTTCCGCGAGGTGGATAATATGATTTTATCCATGTATTTTTCCATTAAGGAAAACCCTACTCCCAATGAAGCCTGCTTTGTTGAAAAACCCTCTGTAAATATGGTATCAGGTAATTCCTTTAAATTTATACCTTTACCGTTATCCAATATATATATAGTCAACTTATGGTTTTTTACCGACAATAAAATCTCTCCGGAGCCTGCATGTTTAACAGCATTTGTTACAGCCTCCGACAAACACAGTAATATGTCTGCACGATTTTTTCCGTTCCACCATGAAGGATTTTTCATAGCCAAAACATGGTCTATTTCCTTCCTGCATCTCGTTATGTCCCATGTTTCCGCCAACTTTGTACTATATATGGGAAAATCTTCAGACATTTTTTTAATAAATGCCTCCCTAGACAATAATAAAATCTTGTTTTGCGTTGCCACCTCAATAATTTCTTTATAAATCCCGAAGATGTTTTCTTTTTCTTCAACAACTTCACCTATGGATTTTCTTTGCCTTGCCCCTCTATACCGATCCTTATGTAAAATCTTATTGAATTCTTTGATTAATAGTCCCAACTTACCGTCTATGTCCTCTTCAAAATATAATCTCTCCCCCCATTTTATTTCCTCAGATTGCTTAATAAGTAATTCTACAGGTTTTAATATCTCGTCCATAGACATTAGACTGATGAAACCTATTGCCAATATGATAGCCACCGGAAAAACCCACACTCGGTTTAACAACTTTTCGGTCTGTTCTATTGTTACGTCCTCCCTCACATCCATAGCCAAAACAGCTACCTGTTTTTTATTGCTGTTATAAACAGGTTTATATACAGAAATAAAATTATCTTTTTCTTTATATACAAAGGTGTCGCCGACAACAGAACCTAAATATATCCCCGGCGCTACCAGATTCTGGTTTTTTCCCAATGACATTCTGTTTTTCATATCTGTGTCAGTTGTCAACACAACCTTCCAGACATCAGAATTTCCGGTTTGAACCATTGTATATATGTTAACTATTTCAGGAAATTTTTCTTTAACGTCTGATAACAATCTGTTTGTTTCCCTGCTGAAGGCACTTCCTGCATTATTGTTTTCTATGAACTGTTCATGTTCATTCCCATCTATTTGATCAACCAGTATCTCGCTGAGCCTTATCATTTTTTCCTCAATTTGTGAATAGATACAGCGTGTAACATTCATATATATAATTTTAAAGATTATAAATATTAATACCATGCTAATTATAGTTGCAATAACAATTTTATTTTTGTTTTTCAGCCTATCCTTGATGTCCATAATCCTCTGTTTTCCCCCCGACAAATTCATGATCTCTAACCACCTTGTATTATTTGTCTTAACCCTATGAGCTCCAACACTTCCTCAATCTCATCATTTTTATTGTCTACTACTACCTCTATACCCTGACCTACATACTCCCTATAATATCTGATTAATTGCCCAATACCTGTTGAGTCTATAAAGCCCAGTTCGTTCAAGGAAAAAACAAGCTTTTTTATATCTACCATATTTTCGTTTTGTAGGGAATTGTCCAAGACTTCTCCTGTATGCATGTCTAATTCCCCCACCAAATTAAAACAGAGCACACCGTCTTTCTTCTCCTTATCAATTTCTAACATAACAGGTCCCTCCTTAATAATGGTTGTTCTACAATTTCATTTTTAAAAACAAACTGCACATATTTCTTTAATTCAGTATTCTTCCGCTTGTGTCCGCCAATTCCCAGTACAACGTTGGGATAAAGTTCTTCCGCCATGATTTTTCCATCAACGGGGACAGTTACCAATGTTGGAACACCCATTTCAGAACCGAGTGTCTCGGCAATTATTTTTGTGCCTCCATAAATTTTACCCCCGCGACAAAAACCCCTTATATTTATCTTTCCTCCACTGTGTATTTTGGAATGATATGCCCCTGAACCCCTTATAACTACATCCCCTGTTGCCTTTATCACAGCGTTTTGACAATAATTAACACTGACATTGGCCGGCTCATCCGCACTCTCCCGGATATATTTAATAATTTGGTCCAAAAAATTTTTGTATTTAGTGATTTCATCAATGTGTTGTATCTGGAGGGGGCCCAAACCCGAAAACTTGTTATACATCAGTTCAACAACAGGCCATATCCCTTCCTTTTTTCTATCATTTTCCTGCGGCATCATTTTATAAAGTTTCCCCAAGTTTTTGGGTATATCGGAAAAACGCATTTCTATAATAAGTTTTATAAAACAACCGTGCCCTTTTATCTCTAAATCTTCGGTAGAGAATTTTTTATTGTTTTTCAGTTGATTGAAAGCGTCCTTTACCCCTTTCAATTTGTTTTTTAATTTTTCCAATAAATAGAGCATGCTCTTATATTCCGCAGCGTCCCCTCCGGCATATACTGACCCTCCCACTAAATTGTTATTTATGTATACCCCATTGCCACCGTACACCTTAGCATGGAAGACACTTCCTCTAATAAACACCTTGCCCGCTGCTCTGACTTCAAGCCCTTCAGCTACATTTCCTAATATTTTCACATCACCCTTGAAGTTGACATGTCCCGTTTTTATATCTACATCGCCTCTAACAATCAGTTCCGATATCACACATATTATCTTTTTGTTCCCCTTTGTAACAGGCCTGCCATTTATTGTAGCCACGGCTGCCTGTCCATCATTTATAAGCCCGGCTCCTTGCCCCACATATATTTTGGCATGTTTGCCCTCAGGTGCCGGAATAATATTTCCGGTTACGGTCAGTCCCGGCTTCCCCGGCACGGGTGGAATGATCGTAGCCAAAACACTGCCTTCCTCCACCGAGTTAATATCCCCTTTGTAAAAAAAATCTAATTCTCCGGTTTCACTTTTTTCCTTGTAGATACGCTCTTCATTATCAAACATATATTTCACTCGACCGTCGACAGGGGGTATCATTTTTTCCCCCCTAACCACTGTAGTTCGGCTGTTGGTTAAGGATCTGCAGGCTGAGGTGACCGCACTTTTATCAATTTCCAAAGGTATGCCCATTTTCCTGAGTTCTTTATATACCGATTTCTCATCTATGTAGGGAGGTAATATAGTTTTACAGTGTATAGCCTCCACAATAAGCTCATGTTGTCCCTCCATGTCTTTTATATAAAAATTTTCCCCTTGGGAAAATTCAGTTTCTAATATAGCTTCTGTGTTATCGGGGGACAAGCATAAATAAAACTTGCTTTCCGCCGGTTTATTTTTGGGTTCTATTTCAATATCATCCACATTTTTTACCACAATGGGTTCTCTGATCTCCCTCCCCTTCAGCTTTATACTTACATTTTTGCATGATTTAATTGTAGGCCAGTTACCCCCCTGTTTCGGGGGCTCTAAACTGAGCTTACCTTCGGTTATTGATAAAAGGCCATCGTTTTCATTAATATAGTAGTTATTTATAATTTTTTCAGGCTCATTTCCCTTGCCGGTGCCCTTTATTCCTAAGTCCTCAAGAAAACTTGCAACAACATCTTCTATTTTACCTAAATTCGAAAATTTTTTCACTGCTTTCACCTCCAAAATAAAAATCCCCAGTCTATTAATCAGACTAAGGAATCTCCTAAATTAGCAACTGGCTGACATCATATTTCACAACACCTTAGTCCCTATAGTTTTGCGTCCCCGAGTTTCCCCGGGTTTGCCTTGTATGTTTTTTTAAGTTGGACCTTGCCTTTACCAACACACAACCTAAAGTTTTCCCTCCTTTAACTGTACAAGTTTAGCATTCATTGCCTTTTTGTCCAATGTACGAAGCAAATGTTGTATTTCGCCCACCATTGATTTGTTCCATAGACCGGGTAAAATTATAAGCAGTTCGATATATTGTCTATTTTGTTTATTTCGACACAAAAATTGTTTTTCCTTCCATAGTCTTATTATAATTATAAAAACAAAACCGACAATATATATAGCATCGTTTTGTACAAAAATCTGTTTTTCAGTCTCATAATCCATTTTTCTGCGTATTCAGCACTTTTATCATTATCACCCCTCTACCCTGTTTGATTGGCCTTTACCCATATACTCATTATTTCGGACAATATCAATTTATCTACCTGCAACTTGTATTCCTTGTCTTCTATTTTTAAAATCCTTTTGTCTACCACTTCTACAACCATATGCGCGTCCACGGTTTTTACCTCTTTCCCCAATAATGTGTTATATTTTTCTTTTATGGTTTTTTCAATTTCTATCTTAATAATTTCATCATTGTTTCCGCCTTTTCCGAAAATCAAGTTAATTTCTATATCTTTTATAACGAGATATTGTGTATTAATAGACTTCTCCAGTTTTTCCAGCCGTTCATCCTTATCCCGAATAATATTTTCAAGATATGATACCTGCTTATAATAATTGTCCATCCTGTAACTGACTATAACGGACAGAGCAACAGCACCCATTAATACCCCCGACAGAAGGCCTGTTATAAAACATATAATAAATTTTAGAGGGCCCTTTTTTAATTTCCCCATATTTCACTACACCTTTGAATCAGTCTAATAAAACCATATCCCGAATTCGCCCCCAGAAGTGCTACAAATATGTATATAACCTGCTTTATTATACGTTTGAGTTCACCCTCAAACAATCCCCTGTCTATTGCGACAAAAGATGAAAATGTCCCGCCCAAGGCAGTAGCCATAGCCCATATTTTAATAGATGAAGCCAGATTAATCATGGTTCTGAGCGGAGGCTTGTCAGTTATTATTGCTCCCACACCTGCAAAGATACTTGCTCCTGTTACTACCCCAAAAGAAATTAAAAAGTTATTTATAACATTGGTAAAAAAACTGGACAATATCATCACCATGCCTTATAAAAATCTTGTTATAAGGTATGACAGTTTTTTTATAATATAACTATAAATG
>DASRMN010000037.1:0-3102 GCA_035647935.1 Clostridia bacterium
GTTGTGAAGTATGCAGAAACCAAAAATTTTTAAAGTGAGGAGGATTTTATAATGTTTGAAAAATGTTCAACTAAAACCGGCAAAATGGCATTATTGTTAATATTAATTTTATTGACAGTATCTATAACCGGATGTTTCAAAAAGTCGGAAGATAATTCGGGACAGGATGCTGTTCAAACGGAAGCAGGGGATCAAAACAGTCAACAAGAGGAGAGCACTACACGCATAGTAAAGGATATGGCGGGAAGAGAAGTAGAGATTCCTAAAAAAGTCGACAAGGTATTTACAACCAGCGGTGTAGGAACTATAGCACTATACAGCATAAATCCAAGTAAGATTGCAGGATTAAATTCTAAACTTACAGAATTGGAAGAAAAATACCTTACAAAAGAATATCAGCAGCTTCCGATATTAGGCAATTACAAGGATTCGAGCAGCGGAAATGATGAAGAGATATTAAAAGCAGCCCCTGACATTATAATTTCAATGGGGGACATAGATGAAAGATGGATAAAAGATGCGGACGAATCGCAGGAAAAGTTGGGGATTCCTTTCTTGATGATAGACGGAGATCTTATGAACATTGACAAAACCTATGAATTTTTAGGGGATGTGCTTGGAGAAGAAAAGAAATGTAAGGAACTGGGCGAATATTGTAAAAACGCTATAGATGAAGTAAAGATCATAGCGAGCAAAATACCGGAAGGAGAGAAGATCAGAGTATATTACGGTGCAACCCAGGGCCCATTGGTGACTAACATAGCGGGTACAATACATACCCAAGCTATAGATCTGATCGGTGCAATAAATGTGGTAGAGCCGACAGCAGGCGAAAAGATATCCGGCGGGGTAGAGGTATCCATAGAGCAGATTTTGAGTTGGAATCCGGAAAAGATAATAGCAGCTAAGGCTATGGGGGATAATGAGGGTTCTTATAAAACAATAATTAAGGATTCAAAATGGAAAAATATCAAAGCGGTACAAAACAATCAAGTGTATGCAATACCCAATGCTCCATTTAACTGGTTCGACAGACCGCCGTCAATAAACCGCGTAATAGGTGTTAAATGGCTGGGCAATTTAATATATCCGGACAAATTTAATTATGATATGAACAAAGAGACAAAGGAATTTTATAAAATGTTTTATCATTCCGAACTTACAGATGATGATGTAGCTGAAATACTTGAAAATGCTATACCTAGGCAATAAGTTGGGCTCCACAACCCCACTGTAATACTTGGCCTTGTATACGTATATATACAAGGCTGAGTATTTATATTAATGAATTATTACAAAAAAACCAAAAAATAAGTCAGACATACCGGAGATAGGAGGAATATTAGAATGTTTCAAAAAGTATCAGGTAAAAAAGCAATTTTACTACTATTGGTTTTAATTATGTTAACAATTGTAATGGTGGGATGCAAACGGGACATAGAGACCGATAGTGAGTCCAATCAAAACAATACCGATATAGAAGAAAACACTATAAGAACTATAGTTGATATGGCCGGAAGAGAAATCGAAATACCTCATAAGATTAACAAGGTATACTCGGCGATACCCATAGGAACCGTATTGATCTATACGATAGATCCAAACAAACTTGTTGCTAAAAACTTTAAAACTTCACCTATGGAAGAAAAATATCTTGCGAAAGAATTTATTGATCTGCCTGTATTGGGCAATTACATAGTAGGTGACACAGCAAACGAGGAACAGATACTGGAAGCAAAACCGGATGTCATTGTATACACGGGGGAAATAAACGACAGCTGGAAACAAGAGGTTGATAAAATACAGGGAAAGTTAGGGATTCCTGTTGTTATGGTAGCGGGAGGCCTGCAAAAAACATATGAGGCCTATGAATTTTTAGGAGAATTATTGGACGAAAAACACAGGGCTAAAGAATTAGGGGAGTATTGCAAACAAGTCTTGGATAAAACCGAAGAGATATCAAGCAAAATACCACAGGATAAAAGGATAAAAATATACTATGCCATAGGGGAGGATGGACTAGCAAGTTATCCTGCCGGAAAAACTATGCACTCTGAGTTGGTAAATTTGATCAACGGAATAAATGTTGTAAATGTAGGGGATGAAAATCCTTATATGAGGGTAGAGGTTTCTATGGAGCAAATATTAAACTGGGATCCGGATGTTATAATAACAAACAAAGCTGAGGCAAGAGGCGGGGGAGGAACCGATCTGAGGACAAAGCTATTAAAGGATGGGAAATGGAGCAATATAAATGCAATAAAGAGTAAAAAGATATATGAAATACCATCCACACCGTTCAGTTGGTTCGGTGAGCCGCCATCGGTAGCCCGCATAATGGGTCTGAAGTGGATTGGAAGTATAATATATCCACAATATTTTGAATTTGATTTAGAAAATGAAGCTAAGGATTTTTACAAGAAATTCTACAACATAGAATTAACTGAAAATAATTTAAATGAAATTTTAAACAATTCAATACTAAAACAATAAAAATATGCAAAACAGTCAAAGAATTTTCAGATATACACAGTTTTTTATAATCTTTTTTATTTTGGTTAAACAGAGATTTTGGTTATATTTTGTAAATGTAACCTTATCATAATTTTAATTTTCAGACGAGGGGGGATTTTGTTGAAAATAGAAAATACAAGCAATGTACAATACATATTAGATAATTATCCGGAAACATATGAGGTGTTTTCATCTAACGGGTTCAGAAGCAATTCCAGGGAGGGGCTCATAGATATACTAGGAGAAAACACACCGTTAAAAACAGTTTTAAAAATAAAAGGCATAAATGAAAAAATGTTTATAGATATGTTAAATAAAAAAATAGGCAAAACCTGTTTTATGGATGGAACAGATGAAATAAACCACGTTTTTCACGATCCGGAACTGCCGCTAAATCTTTTAATAAAAACTGCCTGCCCTGTCGGTGCAAGATTTAGGGAAGATATCAGCAGTGTTATAAGAAAACATAGGGAACAGACAGGTAAGAGTACAAACTGTTTTTTAGTCGGGGGGTGCGATGCTCCACATCAATACGATAACTTTTGGGAACAAGAAAATGTGGATGAACTGCCGGATATAGTAATGTCC
>DASRMN010000038.1:0-7317 GCA_035647935.1 Clostridia bacterium
CTATAATAGTATATCATATTTTTATGGTCCGACCTATACTAGAAGTAAAAACCGGAAAACCATGGGGACAGGACGAGACTGCTGAAAAAGTCCCGAATCGTGTCATTCTGAATGCAACGAAGTGAAATGAAGAATCTCTTATGTATTAAAAATACGAGATTCTTCGCTTCGCTCAGAATTTATATGTGCTGGCCACACCACTATAAATGAAAACATTGTTTTTTGTAGGGGCAGACGACTCTGTCTGCCCGCGGGTGGACAGGGTCGTCCACCCCTACTTTCATAGCAATGACACCTTCCGGTGGTCCCTATAAAAATAGAACTTTTTCAGCAGTCTCGGACAGGACCCTCTGGTCAAAAAAGACTGACCACAGGCTCTGTCCCCATGGTTTTCACGATAAAATTAACAAATCGGGAGGGGTAGGGGCGACCTTCGGTGGCCTGCGTTATAATTCATGCTTTCTTGAATAATTAAAATGAGGTATAATGTATATTGAACAATAGTTGAACAATGATTAAACAATCCAGATCCTTCGCGGGTCAAACCTGTACTGTCCGTCTCAGGATGACGAAAATGTAGGACTTTCATAAAAATGAAACATGGTAAACAAAATGTCCTCATACCATAAACAATTATTAAGCCATTGTTAAACTATTGTTAAACCATTGTTAAACCATTGTTCCTAGGGAAGGTTGAAAATATGTTTAAAATAATGACAAAGGCGGATAAAATATTAATCCTTTTTATTTTGATAAGCAGTATTGCCGGTATTTTTGCAGTGCCCAAATTGTTAACAAATGCAGATTCGGCGAAACAAGTGATTGTAAATGTCGGCGGAGAGGAAGTTGCTCGTTTTGCGTTGGTAAATACTCCTGAATCGGAATTTAAGGAAATCCCGTTTAGGGTTAAGGAAAAGGAATATATAGCTCGATTTGAAATGAAAAACGGAAAAGTGATGCTCCATAGGTTGTCTGAAGATATAGTACCCCTCGGTATCCACAGGGATATGGGGTGGATAGGTGAATCGTATCAAATGATAGTCGCCCTTCCTGTAAAAATGTATGTCACCATTGAAAGTGATACAGTCCCTGAGGATGAGGCGCCAGATATTATTGTATATTAAAATGGAGGCGACCGTAGGTCGCCCATTATTTGCAAGGCGGGCAAAGCCCGCCCCTACATACCGGAAAACCGTGATTTTTGCAATTGAAAAGGCGAACATAAATGTTCGCCTTTATGACTTTATGATTGGCCTGCCACTTTTAACCTAGCATTAGCTCTTTGTAGAGCGGCTTCTGCCCTCGATATATCAACATGGCTTTCTCCGGATTCAAGCAATTTTTCTGCCCTTTCTTTTGCGGCTTTCGCTCTTTCAACATCTATTTCCTCCGGCCATTCAACCGCATCCATAACAATCCTGGTATATTCAGAGTCTACTTTAATAAAACCTTCAGAAGCAGCGGCTGTTCTTGACTGGCCGTTTCTTTTTATTATAATTTTTCCAACAACTAATGGAACCACAATAGGAATATGCCTAGCCAAAATTCCCATTTCACCCTCTGTGGTCGTGACTACCAGCGATTCAGCCTCATCATCATAAAATGTTCTGTTCGGCGTAATAATTTGAAGACGAAATGTTGGTGCCATATAATCACCTACTCTCCTGTAGCCTTTTCTGCTACCTCATCAGTTGTTTCCTCAACTGAAGATGCGGTCCCTAGTCCGGCCTTTTCCATTACTTCATCAATTGTTCCCGCAAATAAAAATGCAGCTTCCGGAAGATTGTCGTGTTTACCTTCTAATATCTCTTTAAAACCTCTTATGGTTTCCTTCAGAGGTACATATTTGCCCGCTGAACCTGTAAATTGCTCAGCAACAAAGAAAGGTTGGGATAGAAAACGTTCTATTTTTCTCGCCCTGGCAACTATTACTTTATCCTCTTCGGTTAATTCGTCCATACCGAGTATAGCAATAATATCCTGTAAATCTTTGTACCTTTGAAGTACCTGCTGCACTCCCCTGGCCACGTCATAATGTTCTTGCCCTACAATATCCGGATCCAGTGCTCTTGAGTTTGAATCCAACGGGTCCACAGCAGGATAAATTCCAAGTTCAACTATTCTACGTGACAAAACTACGTTTGCATCCAAGTGGGCAAAGGTAGTCGCAGGTGCTGGGTCTGTCAAGTCGTCCGCAGGTACATATATCGCCTGTATAGAAGTAATGGAGCCTCTTTTTGTTGAGGTAATACGCTCTTGCAAGCCCCCCATTTCCGTGGCTAACGTCGGTTGATACCCAACCGCACTCGGCATACGTCCTAATAAGGCGGAAACTTCACTACCTGCCTGTGTAAATCTAAATATATTGTCGATAAACAAGAGCACGTCTTGCCCTTCTTCTTCCCTAAAATGTTCTGCTATGGTAAGTCCTGTTAAGCCAACACGTAATCTCGCGCCCGGCGGTTCGTTCATCTGTCCGAAAACCAAGGATGTTTTATCTAAAACCCCTGATTCAATCATCTCATGATAAAGGTCGTTACCTTCCCTCGTTCTTTCCCCTACCCCGGAAAAAACCGAAAGGCCACCATGCTCTTTAGCTACATTATTGATGAGTTCCATAATAATAACGGTTTTGCCGACCCCGGCACCGCCAAACATTCCTATCTTTCCACCCTTTAGATATGGGGCTATAAGGTCTATCGCCTTAACGCCTGTTTCCAAAATTTCTGTAGGAATAGTCTGCTCCTGAAAACTTGGTGGATCTTTATGAATTGAAGAATAAAACTCGGATGTAACAGGCCCTTTTTCATCTACAGGCGCCCCTACTACATTCAAAATCCTGCCCAAGGTGGCTTTTCCAACCGGAATGGTTATCGGATTTTTAGTATTCTTCGCTTCCATGCCACGAACCAAGCCGTCTGTCGGTCCCATAGAAATACAGCGAACTATGTCATCTCCAATATGCTGTGCAGTTTCAACTACAACCGTACCATCCTGAGCCTCAATTTCAATGGCACTCAATAGTTCCGGTAAGTTAGCCCCATCAAAATGTATATCTACAACCGGCCCAATTATTTGGACCAATCTGCCTATATTATTTTCAACCATAGAATTACCTCCCTCCTCTTTTAGCCTAATGCATCGGTCCCACTAACAATTTCTGCAATTTCTTGGGTAATAGCGGCCTGTCTTGCACGGTGATATTCTAATTGTAAATCACTTATCAGCTCTCCTGCATTATCTGTAGCATTTTTCATAGCCACCCTCCTGGCACTTTGCTCACATGCGGCAGATTCTGCCAAGGCTCCAAAAATCATGCTTTCTATATATTTAGGTATCAGATAATTTAAAATCTCCTCTGCAGAAGGCTCATATAGCATAAACCCGGTAGCCCCCGGCTTATCTTTGTCCCCTGCAGGTTTTTCTATCTTTTTTGGTTCCAGCGGCAAAAGTCTGGTTGCAGTTGGTTTATAGCTGATAGTAGTTAGAAATTTTGTATAAATTAAATACACCTCATCCACGAGACCCTGATTATATAATTCCATACACAACTTTCCGATTCTTTTTGCATCATTATAAGTGGGGTTTTCAGTAATGTGTGTGAACTCGCCATCCATTTCATAATTTCTTCTTCGGAAATAATCCCTGGCCTTTTGCCCAATGACTATCATAGATACTTCATCTCGTTTTTTCATACTCAAATGACTTTGGACTTCTCTGATAACATTAACATTATAGCTCCCGGCCAAGCCTCTATCGGCGGAGATTATAATATAACAGGTCTTTTTGACTTCCCTTACATCCATAAGACTGTGTTTATATCCCTCTCCCTCTTCTTTGTGTTTTTCTTCTTCTCTGATATAAGTGATTATATCATTTATAACATCTTCTATGGTTTGGGAGTATGGTCTTGTTTTATTTAAGAGTTCCCTTGCTCTCCGCATTTTAGTAGAAGCAACTAACTCCATAGCTCTTGTAATTTGTCTTATATTACTAACGGCCCTCACACGCCTTTTTATATCTCGCATTACTGCTCCGGCCAAATTTCTTCACCCCCCGAAATTAGCGTCTGCTACTACATTTTTTAAAAGTTTTTGTTTATGTCTTATTTCTCGACTTCCTGGAATTGCTCCCTAAATTCTTCAATAGCTTCTTTTAATCTAGGTTCCATATCTTCTTCGATTTTTCCGGTAGTAGCAATAGAATCTACTATTTCAGGATAACATTCATCCATAAACTTTGAAAGCCCGGCCTCAAATTCTGCTATTGATTTTATTTTTATATCAGCTAAATATCTGTTAATCACAGCATAAATTATAATTATTTGTTTTTCAACAGGTATAGGGACATGTTGCCCCTGCTTTAATATTTCCACAATTCTTTCACCGTGTTCCAAACGTTCCAAGGTTTCTTTGTCCAATTCCGAACCAAATTGGGCAAAGGCCTCCAGTTCTCTATATTGTGCAAGCTCAATTCTTATTTTACCCGCCACCTGTTTCATCGCTTTGACTTGGGCGTCACCGCCAACCCTTGATACCGAAATACCGGGGTTTACAGCGGGCCTGACTCCGGCATAGAAAAGTTCAGACTCTAGGAATATTTGTCCATCCGTAATAGAAATAACGTTTGTCGGAATATAGGTTGTAATGTCACCCGCTTGGGTCTCAATAATAGGCAAAGCTGTTAATGAACCTCCACCCCTTTCATCACTCAACTTTGCAGCCCTTTCCAGCAATCTACTGTGCAAATAGAATACATCCCCCGGATAAGCTTCACGTCCCGGCGGTCTTCTAAGCAATAAGGACATAGCACGATAAGCGACCGCATGTTTGGAAAGGTCATCATATATAATCAAGGCATGCTTTCCATTCTCCATAAATTCCTCACCCATCGCACAACCTGCATATGGTGCCAAATATTGGAGCGATGCCGGGTCACTGGCTGTAGCAGATACTATGATTGTATAATCCATAGCACCGTGCCTTTCCAAGATATCCTGTATTTGAACTACTATTGATTTTTTCTGTCCTATAGCAACATATATACAAATTACGTCTGTATCTTTTTGATTAATTATTGTGTCTACGGCAAGTGTTGTTTTACCCGTTTGTCTGTCTCCGATAATAAGCTCCCTTTGTCCTCTGCCAATTGGGGTCATGGAATCTATAGCCTTTATTCCTGTTTGTAAAGGTTGAAAAACCGGTTCTCTTTCGATAACCCCCGGTGCAATTTTCTCCACCTCGCGGAATTTATTACTTTCAATAGGTCCTTTACCGTCTATGGGCTGTCCTAAAGGATTAACAACACGACCTAATAAAACATCCCCTACAGGGACCTCCACAATCCTTTTAGTACGTCTGACCATGTCCCCTTCACGAATAGAATCATCGGGGCCCAAAAGAACACAACCAATACCATCTCTTTCAAGATTCAGGGCTATTCCATATATTTCATTCGGGAACTCTAGGAGTTCACCTGCCATGCAATTTTCAAGTCCATGAATTCTGGCAATACCATCTCCGACTCTTATAACGGCACCAATTTCCTTAACCTCTAGTTCATCCTCGTATTCCCTGACTTGTTGCCTAATAATTGAGCTGATTTCCTCAATTCTTAGATCAGTTTCCGTTCTCAGATCCATTTATATCACCTCTGTTCCTATACTAATTTTTGGTTTGTAATATTTGCTTTTGCATTTCCTCAAGCTGGCTTTTTATTGTCCTGTCTATTACTTTATCCCCCACCTTTAGAAATGCTCCTCCGATAATTTCTTTATCAACTTTGTTTCTTAAATGCACATCTTCCCCTAAGGAATTGGAAATAGTTTCCTGTAGTTTAGTTAACATTTCACTGCTTAGAGGTATAGCAGTGACAACCACGGCCTGCACAGCCCTTTTCCCAACTCCTGTCAACTCAACATATTCTTCAATAATTGATTTAACATCATATTTTTTATCGTCAATAGCAGCTTCAGAAAGAGCTTTGGCATATTTCTTTGATACTAATTTTCCCATCGCACATCCCCTACCTCATCGATAAAATGCTGTATCATATTTTTATGTGCAGCTTCATCCAAATCTTTTTCTATAACCTTTGATGCTACAGTAATCGCCAGCGAAGAAACCTCGGCCATCAGTTCTTCCGTCATTCTTTGTCTATCCACCTCAATCTGTGCTCTTGCTTTTTCCAAGATTTCTTCTGCATTTTCTTTTGCTTCCGTAATTATTCTATTACTCTCAGTCTCAGCCATTTCCGTAGCCTTCCTTATAATTGCAACTCTTTCGTTTCTAATATCTTTTAACTGTTCTTCATATTCGGCTTTCAGTTCATTTGCTTCCCTTACCCTAGCTTCTGCCTCATCGATGTTCGATTCTATGCCTTCCGTCCTTTTTTTCATAAATTTTGTAACAGGTTTAAAAAGAATATAAGTTAAAGCCCCAAATAGCACTAGGGCATTAATAATTTGAATAACAAAAGCAGCGTTAAATTCTACCAGTCCTTGTCGCATATTTCGGCCCCCCTACATAATATGTTCAGATCCGATTGCTTAATGAAATCCGGACATATTTTTTATTTTATATTTGTTTCAAATACAATTTTAAATTGGAATATCCCGATGCTATAACAGAATTGGGAATATCCCATAGTTTTATTTGCGGACACTAATGTAAGTCCAAAGATTAACAGCTTATGTGTCCTTAAACCATCGGACTGCTTTCAAATAACATATGGGAGAGAAGAGCCTTTTCCCCCATATGCCTGATTGCTCTTATAACATCCCTATCAATGGATTTGCAAATATTAATGCCAATGCAATAACAAAAGCATAAATACCCGTTGTCTCTGAAACCGCTTGCCCAACAAGCATTGTCCTCGTTAAATCCCCTGCTGCCTCCGGCTGTCTGGCTATTCCTTCCACAGCCTTGGCCGCTATCCAGCCTTCAGCCATAGCGTTAGCCATACCTGAAAACATTGTTATTGCTGCCCCAAACGCCGACACTGATGTTAATATCGCTTTTGCTGTTAATTCATCCATTATAATTCCTCCTTATACTTGTGAAATTTAACATATTTTATTTAATATAAAATATAAAACCACCACATAAAACATCAAACTACCGGTTAAAAATTGTTGTTTTGATACTTCTCCGTTATACCTTACTTTTACAGCGCGTTAGATATAAATATCATAGTGAGCATTGTAAATATAAAAGACTGCAAAAAACCTGAAAATAAATCAAAATACGCATGGGCGAAAACAGGAATAATGGCCTGAAATATAGGTATAGCTATTCCTAATTTGGTACTTAAAGCCCC
>DASRMN010000039.1:0-3589 GCA_035647935.1 Clostridia bacterium
CCTATCGCAGCCGATATGTTCGGCACGAAAAACTTGGGCATTATTCTGTCCTTTACAATGATTGGCTTTGGAGTAGGTTCGGTGGGTTCCTCTTTACTTGCAAAAACCTTGGGAATTTCTACAACGTTTGTTATTGCCGGAGTGATTTCCTTAATAGGGATAGGACTGGTCTACACATTACCTAGGAAGGGGAAACTTGTGTAGGTGTCAACAGACCCTGATTTTTCAGTATTTCGGAGTATGGCGGGGGATAAAAGGGAATGTGTACCCGAATTGTCTTATAACATATACCAAGGGCCACCTTTGGTCGCCCGCATACCGATAATACAATATTATACACTTTTAAAGGGGTGAACCCACGGGTTCACCCCTACATAACGATGGCAGTAAGGTGGCAAACAAGGCGTCCCCATGACACATGACACATTATATTGCCATTATTTCTTTATGCGAAATTTTTTCCACTCTGTTTTTACCCCGTCTTTTAGCTAAGTAAAGAGCCTTATCCGCCAGCGAAAAATATTTTTCAAATCCGTGGTCTCCGGTTGCCTGCAGCGAAGATACGCCAAAACTGGCAGTAATATGTAATATAGTCGAGTCTATGACAAAAGTCTTTTCGTCAACCAATTTTCTCAGTTTTTCCGCTAATCCAAATCCTTCTTCCAAGGAAATCCTCGGTGCCAAGATAATGAATTCTTCCCCACCAAATCTGGATACTGTATCGGATTTTCTAACATTATCGGCAATTAATCGGGCTAGTTGTTTAAGCACTTGGTCTCCTACTAAATGTCCATAGGTATCATTTATGTTTTTAAAATTATCAATGTCTAAAATTATAATCACGGATTTATGTTTATAGCGCTGAATAGATAATAATTCTTTTTCAACTATCTCGTTAAAAAAATGTCTATTGTAAAGGTTGGTCAGCGGATCATAATAAGCCAATTGTTTTAATTGTTTTTGCTGTATTTCTATGTGTCGTTTTTGGGTGATATTAGTATAGCTGTAATGCCAATTTATAACGCTGATTAAGAAACCAAGAGCGATAATGGTTGCTCCGTTGACCCTGTTGGACAGCAGTACTTGTTGGTTGGTTATAGTCAGGGCCATTAAATAGTAATAGGCCAGATAAGAAGTTATATAAATAAGGAAAGAAGCCAATGGCCTGATTAAGAAGACAGCGCCAAAAACCGTACTGACAATTAAAAGGGGAGTGATGTTTGTAGTTACCAGTTGATCAATGGTTACGATGGCAACACCGGAGGCTAAAATAATAATCGGAATTATATATTGCAGGATGTGGATAATCATATTAGGTTGTTTTATGTTTTTCAATCTATAGGTAAGCAAAAAGGCTCCGAAATAGAACACAAGCAAAACTAAGTGGGACAAAAAAATGCCCCGGCTCCATGTAGTTGGTGCGGAGGCGGTATCGGCAAAAAGATAGATATCCAGAATGCGCATCGGGGCCGCAATTAGTGATAAATAATAAATTCTTTTAATGTTGATCAATGTACAATCATCTAGGACACTGCTATTATTGCGGAACATTGTTATTGCTTTATCTTTTATCGCAAGAAGGGACCAGTCCCTTTTTGGTATTTTTTTCATATACTTCATCCCCCGTCATATGTATTTGTTTTTTTATACCCGTATTTTAGATATTCTACCATAACACCGGTTATGTTTCTGGTGCTAAAGGAGGAATTTTTATATGAACCCATTAGGAATAGGGTAGTGTATCATGGGATTTTGGTAGTATATGTAATTAATAGATTTCCGCTTTATTTAGGATGACAATTTTTACACAGTTTTAAACCAACTACCGACAATTGCGCCATCGGCAACACCCAGCAAACTGTTTGCGTTATCCGGTGTCACACCGCTTCCGAGACCAAAACGAAAAGGGAAGTACCCAATTTGTTATGATTCTCCTTTGTCATCTATTTTTTATCAAACCTGACAACCCAAGCATCTTTTATGGTCCTTTTGTTAAATAATTTACTGAAAATTGTACATGTAATATATGACTGTGGCCATGTATATAACAAAAAACCCTGCCACATTATACCTGCGTGAATTAGAAACTTTTGGATAAAGAATAATAATTTCTGGCTAGGTGAATTCTTTTTTCAAAATCCCTATATTTTTCAGCTGCTTCCTGCTGTGCCTTTTCCTTAACAAAATTAATTTCTTCGGAATTTTCTTTCACTAACGCAATTATTTCGGTGTCCAATTTTGAATTTTGCCCCATTTTTTCGATAATTCCCATTGCCTCGGCGTATTCCATTTCTTTTCTATAAGGCCTGTCCTCGGTGGTTGCCGTGAGTACATCTGCTATAGCCATGATTTTAGAACCTTCTTCCAAATCTTCACCTTTTAATTTAAAGGGGTACCCACTGCCATCTATACGTTCATGGTGGAAGGAGCCATATTTATTGATTTCTTCCAAGCCTTTGATTTTATTTAAAAGGCGGTAGCCGTGGTAAGCATGGGACTTCATAATTTCATATTCTTCTGACGTTAATTTACCGGGTTTCTCTAAAATTTTATTAGGTATGGCCAGTTTGCCTAAATCATGCAGATTTCCGGCAATTGCTATTTTGGTGCAATCCCTTTCCGACCAATTCATTTTTTGTGCTATAATCTTGGCAACAGCTTCTACACCGCTGCTGTGTATAGAGGTAAATCTACTCCTAAAATCGATGATTCTTGCAAATACCCTTGTGATTTTTAATAATTCCTCTAAATCTAATTGTTTATCGAAATTTTTCCAAATTTCTCCCAATTTGTCGTCTATGTAAGGGGATACAATATCCAGCCAAAAAGTCTTTGTTACGCTCAGTTCTTCAAAAATATTAACAAACCGGGGGTGAAATCTACTATCGGTTTGGTTTTTAATCTTTCTAAGGATGTCCTTGACTTGGTATAAAATGCCGGTATTTTTGTCTATAGAAACAGCAATCCTGTCTGATAAATAAAGAATATGACTTTCCGGATGCACGGAATCGCCCCTGTATGTTGTTCCTGCTCCATTTGCCCAGGGTAAATGATGATGCTTTATAATTTCACCGGCTTTTTTAAAAATTTCGAGATCTTCTAATAAAATATAGCCACTGATAGTATGCCTGTAAGCGTCTTTTTCCTCAAAATCCAAGAGTTCGATTCTCTCATTGAGGCTTAAAGCACCGGTATCATGTAACAAACCGGCTATCATCAGATCAGCAAGTTTTTCATTGGAAAAATTCAGGGCATTGGCTATTTTGTAGGAAATATAAGCCACCTGTTTGTGATGATTATTCAGAACGGGGCATACCAAATCAACGGCTTCCGATAATGCGGAAATCAGTTGTGAAAAGGATATTTTAAAGTTATCTTGGATCATATGGTGCACCTACTTTCCTTATTTATGAGGGGAAAAACAGTTTATATTAACGACGATATGGGGGTGAGGGGTTATGAATCAGATTTGATAATAGAGGGCAAGGCAAGGAAGGCTCCGGAGGTTTTGGACAGTATGTTAAACAAACAAATTATCACTGTTTTTTCAAATATAAAGTGAATTTCCCTAGTTAGGTATATTCAAAGT
>DASRMN010000040.1:0-2980 GCA_035647935.1 Clostridia bacterium
ATATAATAAATACCAAAGGTTTATTTATAATCGATAAAGCAATGCGTTACAATGAAAATGGACTTTTAAATCACATAATTGGTTATGTCAATCAGACTGACCTTAGAGGGATGGCGGGGCTCGAAGGTGCATTGGACGGGATCCTGACAGGAAATTCAAGCAATTTGCTAATAGCTACCCTAGATGGCAGAAAAAGATTCCTACCCGGGGAAGGATATATGGCGGTAAGCAATATTAAAAAAAATCAAAATCTGAGGTTGACCGTTGACTTTAATGTTCAAAAGGTAATCGAAGACGCAATAGACAAGGGGGAAAGAGAGGGCGCCGTTATAGTTTCCGACATACAAACCGGGGAAATACTCGGGATGGTCAGTAGACCAAATTTTAACCCTGATAACATACAGGAGCATCTCAAAAGTAAAGGGGATGAATTATACAATAAGGCTATTCAGATGGCTTTTCCTCCCGGGTCTGTGTTTAAAATAGTTGTAGCATTGGAAGCCTTGAGACAAAACCCCGAATACGCAAATGAAATTTTTTATTGTAACGGTTATGAACTTGTGGGGGGGTTGGAAATTAAATGTTCATCCTATGAAAAAGGGGGACATGGAGAAATGGCAATGGACAGAGCCTTTGCCGAATCGTGCAATTGTGCATTTATTCAACTTGCGGAAAAGCTCGGCGCGGAAAACGTTATAAACATGGCGGAAAATTTGGGTTTTAATAAGATTGTGGACATTGGGTTAATGGAAGAGGATTCAGGTAACCTTCCTGAAGGGGATAGTCTGCTTGGACCGGCTTTTGGGAATATAGCTATAGGCCAGGGCGAAATTTTGGTAACACCGTTACAGATTAATCAACTGACCCAGCTGGTAGCAAACAACGGATTAAAAAAACCTTTATATGTTGTCAAGGATATTGTTGACAATAACTATGTTGTTTTAAAATCAGCAAACCTAAAAGAAGAAAAACAGGTGATAGATACCGAAATAACCAAACAAATAAAATTATGGATGGAAAAAGTGATGATAGAAGGAACAGGACAACGGGCAAAAGAAATGTCCTATATTACTGCCGGAAAAACCGGTTCCGCAGAAGGGGCGGAAAAGGGCAAGGAGGTTGTTCATGCATGGTTCACAGGTTATTATCCTTCAAATGAACCCAAATATGCAATCACTGTTTTTATACAAAAAGGGGAATCCGGCGGTGGGGTTGCTGTGCCTATTTTTGCGGAAATAGTAAAAGAGATGATAAATAAGGGATTTAAATAGGATAAATCAAACAATTATGTAGGTACATGCACATATGTAGCATCCCGGTCATATTATTTAAAATGACCTACTATTTAATTTAAGCAGACGGCTTGTTTGTCTACTAGGGGCCGGAAATCGGAAATCAGTCAGGTACTCCGGCACACCGATTTCTGACCTCTAGAAAAGAGGGGGAGATTCTACATGTGGGCGGTACTTTTTAATTTGTTTCCCATTTCGTTAAAACCTATATTATTTTTGGTGGCCTATATTTCGGGCAGTACATCTTTTCCACAACCACTGACATCAGAAGAAGAGACAATATATTTGGAGAGATATGAACAAGGTGATGAAGAGGCTAGAAATATATTGGTTGAAAGAAATCTACGTCTAGTAGCTCATATTGTAAAAAAATATTCTAATGCCTGGAGGGATATGGATGATTTAATATCAATAGGTACTATTGGTTTAATCAAAGGGATATCTACGTTTGACAGGACAAAAGGGACTAGGTTAGCAACATATGCGGCCAGATGTATAGAGAATGAAATTTTAATGACCATAAGATCAAATAAAAAAACAAGAACGGAGGTATCACTGCAGGACACTATAGGTATGGATAAAGAAGGTAATGCAATTTCATTAATTGATATATTAGGAACCGATCCGGACGAGGTAATAAACCAGGTAGAATTAAAAATACAAATTAAAAAATTATATTGCAAGATAGCGAATGTATTAAAATCAAGAGAAAGAACGGTAATAGAACTTAGATACGGAATTTGTAACGGGAGTACTAAGACTCAACGTGAAATAGCCAAAATGCTGGGGATTTCAAGATCGTATGTATCCAGAATCGAAAAGAGAGCAATAAAGAAACTGAATAAGGCCTTCAATGTAAATAATTAAAGGTTGATATCAACCTTTAATTATTTGTATGATATATTATAAATTTTAACATAAATGATAGTATTTTTAACAATGGTCCGCAGACAAACATTACAAATTTGTTCACTCCCTTTGGTCATGCAAATTTGATGTTTGGTTGCGTTTGACCTACCATCAATTTGTTACTCCCTTTGGTCGTACAAATTGGGTTAGGTCATAAACAATTGTTTAAGAATGTCACCCCGGGACAAGCAATATAAACAGTGCTCATTTGTCCCTCCGGAATAGATAGTATATACAATACTCATGAAGGGTCCGATAAAAAACACAGCTTAGAAGATTAACAATTAAAAGATTAACAATTCCCATAAATATGATGCTATTATGGTATAATGTAGAATGATATATTGATGTTATGATGTAACCAAACCAAAGGGGATGTTGTCCGGTGAATGGAAAAACTAAATTAAACATAACTGAAGACCAGTTGTCACAGATAAAAAACGTCATAAGGAAATATGCAAGAGGATATAAAGAGATATGGGATAATGATAAGAAAAGACATGATTTTGAAAAAGAATTTGCAGAAATTAATGATGAATTTAAAACAAACATACAAGCGGTGGCTGAAATACTAAAGGAAATCACAGAAGAAGCAAATTGTCCTAACTATAAATTGCTATTCGTACGGTTATACGGACATATGCCCGAATATGAAGATGTTTTTTCGGAAATAGGATACAGGTAGGGACAGTTAATAGTTAACAATCAAAAAGTAGGAAACTATTAACTATAAACTATAGACTATAAACTATAGATTATAAACCATTAACCATAGACAA
>DASRMN010000041.1:0-13627 GCA_035647935.1 Clostridia bacterium
GGTCTAAAAGGTGCTCGGGGGAGGGCGAAATTATTATTTATGTATAATTTACAAGGGAATTCACAAAATACCTTATATGCAGGTATTTTTTGTGTGTAAGGAGTGAGTTCAATTAAGGGAGTAATAATGTCAGGGGGAATAGGTACCAGACTTAGACCGTTAACTTGTCATTTGCCTAAGCCGATGGTGCCTATTTTCAATAAACCGGTAATGGAATATGGGATAGACCTTTTAAAAAAATATGGAATCAATGATATTGCGGTTACATTATGCTATTTACCCGAAATAATAACAGATTATTTTGGAGATGGATCCAAATTTGATGTTAATGTCAGTTATTATATTGAAGATAAACCCTTGGGCACGGGGGGCAGCGTAAAAAATGCACATGAATTTTTAGATAGTACCATTATTGTAATAAGTGGGGATGCTTTTACAAATATAGACCTGAGAAAGGCCTATAACTTTCATAGGGAAAAGGGCTCCAAAGCTACCCTAGTATTGAGCAGGGAACCGGTGCCTTTAGAATATGGGGTGGTTGTTACAGACGATAATGGAATGATAATAAGATTTTTAGAAAAACCCAGCTGGGGAGAAGTCTTCAGTGATACCATCAATACCGGTATATATATACTGGAACCGGAAGTGTTGGATTATTATGAACAGGGGGAAAATTTTGATTTCAGCAAGGACTTATTTCCAAAACTCCTTCGGGATAACGTACCGATGTATGGGTATATAACCGAAGAATATTGGTGTGATGTAGGGGATTTGAATACATACATAGAAACCCATGCTGATATATTATCTGATGAGAAAAAGCATTATTTGTTGGGAAAAAAACAGGGAAGGGGCATTTGGATAGGGGAAGGGACTATTTTAGAAAAAGGAACCAAAATGCATCCCCCGATTTACATAGGCAAAAATTCTTTAATAAAAGAGGGAGCAGTTATAGGTCCTTATACGGCCATAGGAAACAATTGCACAATAGGAGAAGGTACTTCTATAAAAAGAAGTATTATATGGAATGACGTAAATGTATCTAAAAATTGTGAAATCAGGAAATCCACCGTATGTAACAATGTATATATAGGCCAACGCAGTAGGATATTCGAAGGAGCGGTGATAGGCCCCTATTCTAAAATTTTCAAGGATAGTACAATAAAACCTAATGTCAAAATATGGCCTTATAAGATAATAGACGAAAAAGTAACAGTAAGGAATAACTTGGTATGGGAAAAAAAGATGTCCAGAAAATTGTTCGGGGACAGAAATATCTCCGGAGTATTTAACGAAGGCATAACCCCGGAGGTAGCCACCGGTTTAGGTACTGCCTTTGCTACTGTTATGGATGGGGGAGGGACCTTTCTCATAAGCAGCGATGAACATAACCTATCAAAATCTATAAAAAATTCTATTATTTCGGGCATGCTTTCGACGGGGGTACAGGTTATAGATATTAAAAACAGTACTGTGCCTATATGCAGATTCGGAGTGAGGCATTTCAAGACAGATGGTGGGATTCATGTAAGGAGCGATAGTTTCCATGAGGACATGGTTTACATAGAGTTTATCGGTAAAGACGGAGCAAACATTGATAAAAACAGGTCAAAAAAGATTGAAAACTGTTTGGCCATCGAAAATTTCAAGAGATGTTCCGGCGGAGAAGTTGAAGATGTGGTGAATATATATAATTTTTCCGCAATCTATTTAAAAAATGGGAAAGACCAGTTGGACAACGTGGACAAAATTAAAAACCGAAAACCCGGACTGATCGTATCCTCCCCGTCAAGAAATATATGTGATTTGGCGGAAAGATACTTAATGGATATAGGTTGTCAGGTTAGGGTAGTCAGATATAACAAGGAATTAAAAATAGAAGATATCCAAGGTATGGTATCGGAGGAGCGGAAAGATCTGGGTCTGTTGTATAGTGAAAATGGGGAAAAGGTAGCTTTAACTGATGGGCTGAATATTATCCAAGACGAAAAATATTATTTGTTATCATTATTGATAGGCCTCGAGAGCGGAAAGATGGAAAACGCAGTAATCCCATACAATTACCCGAGGGTTATGGAAAAATTGGTTGAAGAGCACAAAGGACATGTAATCTATAGCAAATCCAATATATCTAACGTTATTCAAATGATAATGAGAGAAAAGGCCGATTTCCAATACATATTGAATTTTGACAACATTTGGGCCACAGGAAGGATAGTTGACTATCTGGTGGGGAATAATACTACTTTGGACAGAATCATAAAGGGGTTGCCGAAATACTTTTATTTAAAGAAGGAAGTCCCGTGCAGATGGAACGATAAGGGGAGCGTTATAAGAAGGCTGACAGAGGATAGCGGAGAGGGCACTGAGCTTAGAGAAGGTGTGAGGTTTATAGATGATAAAGGATGGGCCTTGATTATTCCCGACGAAGAAAGGCCTGTATTTAATTTATATACAGAAGGCTATAATGAAGAATACGCGGAGGAGCTATGGATAAAATACGATGAAAAAATTAAAAAAATGATGAAAGATTGATTTGGAAGCATATAGGTTAAAGGAGTGGGGTTCAATATGTGGCCAAGAGTTAAAGACGGTATGCTGGATCATGGAGTAGAAACAAATATACTATATAGAACGAATAAAAAAGCTAATGTAAAAGGCTTTCTTTTAAATAGATTGGATGAAAGTTTTAAAGATATAGAAAATGCTTATTTAAAATTTAATGAAGACCTAGCTATGGGTAAATCTTTGCCTCAAGGAACAGAATGGATCCTAGATAATTTCTATTTAATCGAGTTAATTTATAAAGAACTGAAAATCGACCTAAAAAAAGAAGAAAATATTATATTAAATGTAATAGAAGCCCATCCTTTGAGAGGTTACCCTAGGGTATATGCTCTGGCGTTGGAATTGATATATCATTCCGTAGGAAATATTTCGGAAGAAAATCTGATAGAATTTGTAAATGATTTTCAAAGGGAGGAAATATTGACCCTAGAGGAAATAGCCGGATTTTATACTGCCCTCACTTTGGGTCTGATGGAATATATCAGAAACATTGTATCGAATCTTATCAGGGTAAGCGATGACTGGGAGGAAATAGACAACATCGACCTGTCCGTAGAGAAAAACCTTGAGGAAATTATAGAAAACGTACATATAATGGATTCCACGAAAGTAGAAAGACTAATTCGAAGAATAAGAGAAGACAAATGCGAATTTCAGTTGATACTGGAAACAATCGACAAAAGACTGAATTATGTACATAAAAATATAAAAGAGATACTGGAAAAGGAGTACATGGTTCAATCTAAATATAAGGTATCTTTGGGCTATGGAATAAATTCTATAAGGAATACCTCCTCCCTCAATTGGGAAAGGGTTTTTAAATCTATATCCTTTGTAGAAAGGGTGTTTGAAGAAGATCCCCTAGGGGTATATGGAAACATGGAAAGCCATGCAAAAAATCACTACAGACACGAGACTCAAAAGCTAGCGGAAAAGTTTAAAGTACAAGAAATTTTTATATCTAAGAAGGTACTGGAATTTGCTAAGGAGGAATGGGACAAGGGCAGCAGGGACAAAAAAGCCCATATAGGATATTATTTGATAGACCGAGGAAAAGATAGATTATTCAGCTACTTCGGCTACAACAACAAGGATACCGGTGTTTACTTGGGGAAATATAGTTACTACTATCTTCCTATCATTTTGTTGTCTATTCTTTTAGCATACCTTCTTGGCAGATATGCATTTAATACGGGGAATTTGTATTGGGGTATATTGATATTTATCATAACGTTCGTTCCCTCGATGACCATTTCAATAAACATATTGAACCATGTCTATTTTAAAAGATTTAGGCCGAGGGCATTACCGAAAATTGATTACAAACACGGTATACCCGAGGAATATAGCACTTTTGTTGTTGTTCCCACTCTTTTGCCTGATGAAGAAAGGGTTGAGGAATTAGCGAAAAGTTTAGAAATTCATTACCTGTCTAACAGGGGAGAAAACATTTATTTTGGATTAGTAGGGGATTTTAAGGACGCAGTTCGGAAAACTACCGAAGATGATGAAAAAATAGTAAATAGAGGACTGGAGGTTATAGACGAATTAAATAAAAAATATAGCAAAGAAGGGGATATTTTTTATTTTTTTCATAGGGAAAGGGTATACTCTGAAACCCAGAAGAAGTGGATGGGCTGGGAAAGAAAAAGGGGAGCACTAATAGAATTTAATGACCTGTTGCTGGGAGCTGAAAGGACGACCTTTAATGTAATATCAGGTGACATTTCCGACATTAAAATCAAATATGTTATTACATTGGATGCGGACACCAAGCTACCCATTGACGGGGCGAAAAAATTAATAGGTGTGATTTCCCATCCTTTAAATATGGCTGTGGTGGATGGAGAAAAAAATATTGTAAAGGAAGGTTATGGAATTATTCAGCCCAGAATTTCGATAGACATTGAAAGCAGTAACAAATCCTTGTTTACCAGAATATTTGCAGGTGTGGGGGGGATAGACCCCTACAGTACTGCGGCTTCAGATATATACCAAGATCTGTTCGGAGAAGGTATATTTACGGGTAAAGGCATATATGATTTAGAGGCATTTCAGAGGTGCTTGAAGGAGGAAATATCTGAAAATGTTGTATTGAGTCATGATCTTCTGGAGGGCAGTTATGTTAGGGTGGGACTGGCTACAGGCATTGAACTGATAGATGAGTATCCGGAAAAATACGGTTCCTATATTATGAGGTTACACAGATGGACCAGGGGAGATTGGCAACTGATAAAATGGCTTAAAAACGGTTCGATTTCTTCTCTGTCTAAATGGAAAATCGTGGACAATATGAGAAGGAGTTTAGTTTCTATTTCCCTATTTTTAATTTTATTTTTTGGCACAGTATTTTTCCCCGGGAATACATTCGTCTGGATAGGGATTTCCCTCGTCACCATATTATTGCCCCTTGTAATTATGGCTCTTGAACATATATTACATAACGGATTTAAAATTCCGAAAATGAAGTTAAATGGGAACCTCATATCAGGTTATAAAACTTATATTTATCAGGGAATCCTATATTTTATGTTTCTCCCGCATAAAGCTGTGATGATGTTGGACGCCATGTTCAGGACACTCTATAGAGTGTTTATCTCAAAAAAGAATCTATTAGAATGGACCACGGCTTTTGATATGGAAAAAGGATTGAAAAATGATGTTTCGAGTTACTTCAGAAGAATGAAAGAAAATGTCATCTTCCCCGTATTGTTGATAATCCTTACCCATGTGTTCAGACCGGACAATTTAATCATATCAGGAGTAATCGGGTTGTTATGGGCGGGAGGCCCTATGGCCGCATATATTACCAGCAGGGAAGATAAGGAAGTTATAGAAATCAAACAGGAGGACATAGATTTTCTCACAGGCGTAGGAAAACAAGTTTGGGAATACTATAAAACATTTACAGGCGACAAGAATAATCATTTACCCCCCGATAATTTCCAAGAGTATCCTTATAATGGGGTGATTAACAGGACCTCACCTACCAATATAGGTTTTTACCTTATGTCGATACTTTCGAGCAGGGATTTGGGATTTATAACTACTCCTGAAATGGTAGATTTGGTTGAGTTAACTGTAGGAACCTTAGAGAAAATGGAAAAATGGGAGGGGCATTTATATAACTGGTATGATACGGAGACATTAAAACCCTTGAGGCCCGTATTTGTTTCTACAGTTGACAGCGGAAATTTTGTATCCTATTTGATAGTACTCAAGGAAGGCCTAAAAGAATATCTTGAGGAATCCATGTCGAACGGTAGAAATATGAGGGATTTGATATCCAGAGTTGAAAACCTCATAAATAATATCAAATTTGCACCTCTATATGATGAAGATAGGGGACTATTCTATATCGGGTATAATGTGGGCGAGGACAAAACGCTAAGGTACCATTACGATTTGCTGGCCTCTGAAGCTAGGACGGCGAGCTATGTAGCCGTTTCTAGGAGGGAGGTACCCCTAAAACATTGGAGAAACTTGGGTAGGCCTTTAGTTGTGGAGAGGGACTATATATCTCTTGCATCCTGGTCAGGCACAATGTTCGAATATCTTATGCCCTCCCTGATATTAAAAAATTACAGGAACACTTTGCTGGATGAAACTTATAAAACTTCTATAAGGATACAAAAAAATTATGGCAGTTCCAAGGGCGTGCCCTGGGGTATTTCCGAATCCGGATTCTTTGCGTTCGATCGTCAGTTTCATTACCAATACAAAGCGTTTGGCGTACCGGCGTTGGGGTTTAAGAGGGGGCTAAAAGATGAATTAGTAATTTCTCCTTATTCTACGTTTTTGGCTTTAGGATTCGATCATAAGGGAGTATTGGAGAATATAAGAAAGCTCGAGGAGGAAGGGTTAAGGGGCCGGTATGGTTTTTTTGAAGCCGTAGATTATACCCTAAACAGGCTTCCCTCCCATTTAGATAAAGGCATAGTTAAATCTTATATGAGCCACCACCAAGGCATGATATTTGCCTCTATAAATAATTTTGTCAATAAAGATATATTGATAGATAGGTTCCATAGGAACCCGCAGATGAAATGCGGCGAGTTTCTTTTACAAGAAAAAGTACCTATGAGACCGGTAATATCAAAGGAAAGGGAAAATCTAACAGAGATAGATACAATAAGAAAAAGGGAAGAAATATGGGATAGAAGGGTATATACAAAAGAGGATATAAACGATATCAAATGTCACCTTCTATCATCCAGTACATATACCCTGATGATAACAAATAGGGGGGAGGGTTTTTCCAAGGATGGGAATTTGTTTATTAATAGATGGCGAAAGGACCACCTAGCAAAACCTTATGGACAATTTGTATATATAAAGGACTTAGGGAACCATGAGCTGTGGTCTACAACCTATGTTCCAACCTATAAAAAGCCTGAACTATACAGGGTGGAATTTTCTACTTATAAGGCCAGTTTCTATAGAAAAGATGGGAGCACGGAAACTGAAATGGACGTATTTCTGTTACCCGAAGAACTGGGGGAAATTAGAAGGGTCAAATTGACAAATAATGGGGACGAGGAGGCGTTGTTTGAGACTGTAAGCTACTTTGAAGTAGTAGGGGAAAGTCTGGAATCGGACCTTGCTCATCCTGCATTTAACAATCTATTCATAAGGACAGAAGCGTTGGAAGAACAAGAAGGTTTATTGGCTTATAGAAGGAAAAGGGGGGAAGATAAAAGGGACAGTTGGATTTTGCACGGAGTTAGGACTTTCGGGGACAATGCCGACAGGTTTCAGTACGAAACCAACAGGGCAAATTTTATAGGCAGGGGTAACAGATTAGAGGAACCCAGAGCACTGTTTTCTAGGGGGCTCACTAACACTGTAGGAGTAGTTGTAGACCCTGTAATGAGCATAAGTAAAAAGATAAAGATACAGCCAAAGGAACAGGTGGAAATATATTATATAACAGCCATGACTCGTGATAAAAATGACGCTATAGATATATTAAATAAGTATAGCGATGAAAACAGTATAGAAATAGCTGAAGAATTATCCAACACTAAATCCAAAACCGAGATTGGATATCTAAATCTGAATCGTTCTAATATCAGGCTTTATGAAAATCTGTTGCCTTATTTGTTTTATTCCAAGGAAAACAATAAAATTCAATATGCCGATATATTGAAAAAGAACAAAAAAGGGCAGGAGGGACTTTGGGCTCATGGGATTTCGGGGGACAACCCTCTGGTTCTGGTTACCGTAAAATCTATGGCTGGGATAAAAAATCTAATAGAACTGATAAATGCTCATGAATATTGGTCCTACAAAGGGCTGATAGTGGATTTAGTTATTCTGAATGAGGATGAATCCATATATTATGAACCCTTGCATGAGAACATAAAGGAGGTAGTATGTGAAAAAAGGGGAAATTCCATAGATTATCATGGCGGAATATTCATTAAAAATAGAAATATTCTTGAAAACGAAGAAAGGTCACTTTTATATAAATGGGCCAGGTTTGTTGTAGGGGCAGAGGAAGGTTTTTCTAACAAAAAACACAAAGAGGATTATATTCCCTATAAAGAATTTAATAAAACGGAAAAAACAGAAAACCCTGAGCAAAACGAACCATATGATGTATCACATAATGTATCATTGCATACGGAATATTTTAACGGATATGGAGGATTTTCAAAAGACGGCAGGGAATATGTTATCAGGCTTACAGAGGGTCTCAATACTCCGTTGCCTTGGATAAACGTTATTTCGAACAAAAAATTTGGTTTTACTATTACCGAATGGGGAACGGGTTCCGCTTGGGCGGACAATAGCAGGGAAAACAAGTTAACGCCTTGGTATAATGATCCTATAGCAGACATTCCCGGCGAAATAATTTATATAAGGGATGACGAAACAGGAAAAGTTTGGAGTATGACACCTAATCCTATCAGAGGGAAAAATGATTATATAATCACCCATGGTTTAGGTTACAGTAAATTCAGTCAACAGAGTTATGGTCTAAAACAGAATTTAACTTTGCTTACCCCTATGAAGGACGGAATTAAAATAAACCTGATAGAATTGGAAAATAGGGCTGCTAGGGAAAGAAAATTAACCTTATTCTACTATATTAGACCTGTACTAGGCGTTACTGATGAGAAAACCGAAAACTTGTTGGAAACGGATATGAAAGAGGATATATTTACAGTTAAAAATTCAACCAACACAGAATTTAAAAATAGCACTATATTTGTGGGGACCTCGGAAAAAATTGAATCTTATACCGGGGATAGGATAGAATTTATGGGACACATCCCGGATTATGAAAGACCGGATGGTGTAAAAAGGGAAAAACTATCTAACACTGTGGGGTTAGGATATAATCCCTGTGTCGTTATAGAAATAAGGGCAGAGATACCCGCTAATGAAAAAAAGGAAATGGTGTTTCTGCTTGGAGAAGCAAAAGACCTTGAGGAAGGTTATTCACTGATAAATAAATACAGGGATATAGGTTTATCAAAAAATGCACTTAAGGAAGTAAGCGAATTTTGGAGTAAGGTATTGGCTACGGTTCAGGTGAAAACCCCTGATAATACAATGAACTACTTAATGAATTCCTGGTTAATGTACCAGAATATTGCATGCAGGGTATGGGGAAGGGCAGGATTTTACCAAGTAGGAGGGGCCTTCGGTGCAAGGGACCAGATGCAAGATGTGACAAATGCTCTCTACCATATGCCGGAGGAGGCCAAAAAACAGATATTAAGGAATTGCAAACATCAGTATGTAGAAGGAGATATTCAGCATTGGTGGCACCCCATCCATGGCAGCGAGGTTCATAAGGGTGTGAGAAGCAGGTATTCGGATGATCGGCTGTGGTTGCCCTTAGGGGTGGCAGAGTATATTTCGGTGACCGGGGACAATGAAATTTTATATGAGGAGGTTCCTTTTATAGAAAGTCCGGTCCTTGGGGAGACAGAGCATGAAAGATACGAGGTTCCATCCCTATCGGAGGAAACGGGTACCGTATATGAACACTGCATAAGAGCCATTGAAATATCGCTGAATTTCGGGGAACGGGGGCTGCCCCTTATGGGTTCCGGAGACTGGAATGACGGAATGAACAAGATTGGACATGAAGGCAAGGGTGAATCGGTGTGGATGGGCTGGTTTTTGGGTAAGGTATTAAAGGAATTTATACCTGTCTGCGAAGGCATGGAAGATTTTGAAAGGGCAGAAAGATATAGGGGTATTATATCTGATTTAAAAAGATCTATAGAAACCAATGCATGGGATGGGGAATGGTATAAAAGAGCCTTTTTTGATGACGGCACACCCATAGGTTCGAAAGAAAGCAGGGAATGCATAATAGATTCCTTGGCTCAATCTTGGTCGGTAATCTCCACATTGGGAGATACAGAGAGATCGAAGGTTGCTCTGAAATCCGCAGAGGATTATTTGGTGAATGAGGAAGAAGGCATAGTAGCCCTGCTCACACCGCCCTTTGACGATACAGATTTGGATCCCGGGTATATAAAATCCTATGTCCCGGGGGTAAGGGAGAACGGAGGCCAGTATACTCATGCGGCTGCCTGGCTTATCAAAGCCTTTGCTATGTTGGGAGAGGGAAATAAAGCCTATAATTTGTTCAGATTGATAAATCCGATAAATCATACCAGGTCCTTGATAGAATGTGCCAAATACAGGGTGGAGCCCTATGCTATAGCAGCCGATGTATATACAAACCCTCAACATTTGGGAAGGGGTGGCTGGACTTGGTATACAGGCTCGGCGGGATGGATGTACATGGTAGGACTGGAAGATATACTGGGATTTAAAGTAGAAAAGGACAGGTTGTTTATAGACCCAAGTATACCTAAAGATTGGGAAGGATACAGTATCGAATATATCTATAAAGATACTGTGTATAACATAGAGGTAAAAAATTTAGGGAAAGTGAATAGAGGAGTGGATAAAATAGCAGTAGATGGAATAGTCGTAGAGGGATATGTGAATTTGATGGATGACGGGAAGGAGCATTTTGTTATAGTAGAACTCGGGTAATTTCTCTTTATTCTTGTTAGTGTGAAATAATTGTTGGACAACTATGCCATTTCTGAAAAATATGTTATGATATGGTTATCCTTAAACTACTAATATGGGTGTGACTTGAGTTCATATGAAGTTTACAAACAAGGGAACCGAACAATACAATGCCGGGATTTGAAACTACGGGGGGGATAGTATGAAATTCGGGTTAAGAAAACCAAGTTTAAAAAGGAGGATAGGTGCAAGAACAAGTATTAAGAGACAAATTCTTCATCGTGGCGGGCTCAAAATGCCAAGGGGTTATGGGTGGCTCAGAGACCCCAAGAAATATATTTATAACAAAGTATACAGAAAAACAACCTTTGATGGTTTCAGGTTGCTAAAAAGGCTATTTAAATAGAAATCAAACTGCTCACCTCGTTACAATAGAGGTTTGTATGTGTTGTCTAACTTTCGACTCTTTGTGCATTTAAAATTTCATTTTAATTTAAAGATAAAGGAAAGGGCCGATGAGTTAGGATTAATAAAAAACATATAAGGGTGATTAATATGGGAAAAATATCTAATTTTTATGCTATGCCTCATCCTCCGATAGTAATTCCTGAAGTAGGGGGAGGCGAAGAAAAACAGATTAAACAAACATATGATGCCTGCAACAAGGTGGCTGAAAAAATAGCAGAAATCAAACCGGATACAATAATAGTAGTCACACCGCATGGGCCTTTGTTTAGAAATGCAGTTGCAATATCTGTCGGAGAAAGTATATATGGGAATTTAGGTAAATTCGGTGCTTCTAATGTACAGATGGATCTGCAGATAAACATGCCTTTAGTGAGAGAAATAATCAGATATTCATATGAAAACAGTGTTCCGGTTGCAGAAGTAACAGAAAGCGCTGCTGAAAAATATACTTTTGAATATGAATTGGATCATGGTACTCTGATACCCTTGTATTTTGTAAACAAAAGATTTTCGGATTATAAAATAGTCCATATAACCTATGGAATGTTGTCCAAAATTCAACTTTACAAATTCGGTATGAGTATTAAAAAGGCTGTGGAAAACAGTGATACAAATGCAGTATTTATTGCCAGCGCGGATTTATCACATAAACTCAGTTCGGAGGGTCCTTATGGACATAGTCCCTATGGAGAGGAATTTGATGGGGAAATTGTGTCGCTCCTTAAGAATGGGGATGTTTTGAAGGTGTTTAATATGGACCCTATTACCGTGGAAGAAGCACAAGAGTGCGGGCTCAGGTCCTACTATATTATGTTGGGTGCAATGGAAGGGAATAATATTAAGGGTAATCTTTTATCTTATGAAGGAACCCTTGGTGTGGGATATTCCGTGATGGAATTTATTTTGGAAAAAAGTAATAAAAGTGCTTATAATTTATTGTTGGAAAACATACAAAATAGAATTAAAACAAAAGTAGAAGATGCAAATCCTTATGTCAGGCTTGCATGTGAAAGTCTGGTTAACTATTTGTCCAGTGAAGAATATATGGATATACCGCCATATGTAACGGATGAAATGAAAGAAACAAAAAGGGGTGTATTTGTAACATTAAAAAAGGAAGGCGTTTTAAGAGGATGCGTGGGCACATTCCTACCGGTTACCGGAAATGTATGTGAAGAAATTATTAGGAATGCCGTGAGCGCCGGAATATATGATTCAAGATTTATACCTGTGGTAATAGAAGAATTGGATGATATAGAATTTTCTGTAGATGTGCTCACGGAACCGGAAAAAGCTTCAATGGAGGAGCTTGATCCCGGGAAATACGGAGTGGTAGTTAAAAGTGGACCAAAGGTGGGATTGTTACTTCCTGACTTGGAAGGAGTAGATACCGTAGAGGAGCAAATTAATATTGCACTTGAAAAAGGCGGCATATCCCAAGATGAAGATTATACCATTGAAAAGTTTGAGGTTATAAGACATAGTTAGCATTTGACAACATTGAAATGGGGGTGATACCTTGTTGCATGATGCATTATTTTTCGAGGAACATGGGGAAAGAATAAAATGTTTGCTATGTCCTCATAATTGTATTATAGCCGAGGGACAATCCGGGTTATGCTCCGTCAGGACAAACAAGGATGGTACTCTAAAAACAATAAACTATGGGGAGATAACCGCTATGGCAATTGATCCCGTGGAGAAAAAACCCCTTTATCATTTTAAACCCGGGAAAAATGTGCTGTCCGTGGGCAGTTTTGGTTGTAATTTTTCCTGCGATTTTTGTCAGAATTATTCCATAGCCCAATATAAAGCAAACAGTCGATTTATATCTCCCGAAGAGCTGATAAAAAAATGTTTAGACCTAGAAGATAATGTGGGCATAGCCTTTACGTACAACGAACCTTCTATTTGGTACGAGTATATATATGAGACTTCAAAAAAATTGAAAGAAGCGGATCCCCATGCCAGTGCTATTCTCGTTACCAATGGATATATTGGAACTGAGCCTCTATTAGAATTGTTGCCCTATATAGATGCTATGAACATAGATTTAAAGTCCTTTGAACAAAATTATTATAAAAAAATATGTGGCGGACAATTAGAGCCTGTTTTAACAACTATTGAAAACGCTATAGGAAAGTGCCATGTTGAGATAACAACCTTATTAGTAAGTGGTTTAAATGATTCAAGGGAAGAGGTAAAAAAAATTGCATCCTTTTTGGGTAACTTGGATAAAAATGTTCCGTTACATTTGTCCCGATATTTTCCGAGTTATAAAATGGATGATCCCCCTACAAAATTAGAAGTAATGTTGGAAAGCAGGGATATTGCAAAGAAATACTTAAATTTTGTGTATTTAGGAAATATGGGTAATGTCGATACATCTACCTATTGTCCAAAGTGTACAAAACTCTTAATAGAACGAAACGGTTTTTTTACAAACAGTTATATGGATAGCAACATATGTCCGGAATGCGGGTTTGATACGAGAATATTATTGTAAAATAAATTAAAATAACATATATTTCAGATATAAAACATACACGGTATTGAATATTTATTCAATACCGTGTATAATATT
>DASRMN010000042.1:0-2000 GCA_035647935.1 Clostridia bacterium
TGTTCTACTACTTCTTCCTGTTTGTTTATTATGTTTTGCATCATATCCAAACTATAGGAAAGATTTCTAAGTTCCTTGACCTTTATAGTGTTTTGCATTTTTTCTTCCAAGTTATGAACTAGGTCGTCTTTTTTATAGCACAATTTATCCAATTTATTTTGTTCGGCTACCAATCTTTGTATGGAAATTCCAAGCTTATTTTTTTTATCATCTTCAATTTTTTCCTTAACACCCAGTATGGTGTCGAACCGAAAAACAAACTTTCCCATTGTAGCCCTCCTATTCAACTATCTGAAACATAATGTTAATAGCTTCATCAAAGGTGCTTTTTTGCTGTATATCCTGTCTTAAAAAATCATTTATAGAGTCAATCCTGCTGATAGCCTCATCAATTTTTTTATTTGTTCCTTCTACATATGCTCCTATATTGATTAAATCTTCCGACTCATTATATATGGATAATAACTCCTTAATCTGATTGGATAGTTGTAAATGTTCCTTGGTAATCACATTGGGCATCACCCTGCTCACACTTGCTAAAATATCTATAGCAGGGTAGTGGTTCCTGTTAGCAATTTTCCTAGATAAAACTATATGCCCGTCCAATATTCCGCGCACAGTGTCGGCTATGGGCTCATTCATATCATCACCGTCTACGAGAATGGTATATAATCCCGTTATAGAACCTTTGTCGGATGTCCCCGACCGTTCCAATAGTTTAGGAAGTATAGCAAATACCGAAGGGGTATACCCTCTGGTTACAGGAGGTTCCCCGATAGCCAGTCCTATCTCTCTTTGAGCCATGGAAAACCTAGTCAAGGAATCCATCATCAGTATTACATTTTGTCCCTGATCTCTGAAATACTCCGCTATGGACGTGGCCAACAGTGCCCCCTTCATTCGTATAAGGGCGGGTTGATCTGAGGTTGCTACCACCAATACAGATCTTTTGAGGCCTTCTTCCTGCAAATCATTTTCTATAAATTCTCTGACCTCCCTACCACGCTCACCTATCAGTCCTATAACATTTATATCTGCCTGTGTATTCCTTGCTATCATTCCTAATAATGTGCTTTTCCCGATACCACTGCCCGAAAATATACCTATCCTCTGTCCATTGCCACAGGTCAACAACCCGTCAATTGCCTTGATTCCCAATGCCAGCGGTTCTTCTATTTTAGTGCGAAGCAGGGGATTCGGTGGCGATGACATGACAGGATAAGTTTTTCCATTGTCCAAGGGTCCCTTGTTGTCTATCGGATTTCCTAAACCGTCTAAAACCCTTCCAAGGAGCATTTCCCCGACATTTACCTGCAATGAAGTCCCTAAGGCTTCAACTTTGCTTCCCGGACCGATTCCTTCCATTTCACCTAAAGGCATAAGTAAGACCTTTTTTTCCCTGAAACCGACTGCTTCCGCCAATATAGGTTTTGAACCTTTCAATGTGTATATCTTGCATATTTCACCTATTTTAACAGCAGGTCCTACAGATTCAATGGTCAGCCCTATTACCTGTGACACATATCCCGTATATTTTATCAGGTCCAGATTTAACAACGCATCCTCATATTTTTTCAATGAAATGGTTCGCATTATATCACTTGCCTTCTAAAATTTCATAAAACATCTGTTCAATCTGTGTTATTTGAGTTTGAAGACTCGCATCTACCGTCCCCGAAACTGTTTCAATTATAATACTGCCATCTTCAAGTGCAGGGTCTTTTTTAATTTCTATATTGTCGATTCCTTCCGTCATTATGTATATTTTGTTTTTAGATGAATTTACTGTTTCATAGTCATTTTCACCTACGCGAATTATTAAACTGTCTGTATATGTACACTTTTCTATGCCGTTTTCAATAAGATTTAGTAATAATTTATGATTTTTTTCGAGTTCATGATTAAGGACTTTTTTAACACAAGAAATTATAAGTTCTACTATTTGCTCCTCCAGCTCTTTAGCAACGGTTTTTCTCCCAGATAATACATTTTGTTTTATC
>DASRMN010000043.1:0-5535 GCA_035647935.1 Clostridia bacterium
ACAATTTTCACACAGTCTGCCGTCCCCGTGTTAATTCCTAGTACTAAGGGCGGCCTTCGGCCGCCCATTTAAAATCCTATTATTTAGATTGATAAACATCATTTGCTTTATCCTGTAAATATACGTTCGTGTAGGTAGCAGGGGGAACATCCTTATACATCCTGTGGCCTTCATCGATACAATCAGAACATGCGTCCCTAGGAATAGTTATAGCAAATATACTATATCCAATATCGCTCTTGGACGTGATTGTATTTACCCCCGAACATTTTTTACAGATTGTAAATTTCTGTGTCTGGCTCTCTAATATCCCGTCCGTATCGTAATAAATCCGTCTGGACCTTTCTGCATGGCTCATTTTTTTGTATTTTTTGAGCCTTAGGGCATCCTTTTCCTTCCATAGATTATAAATCTTTTCACATTCCTGTTTTATATATTCTGTAATTGCATCGGGCTGTTTTAATCTGTCTTTGTCGTAATCAGGTTCCTTAACATGTGAATAATCAAGGCCTGCCATGGCCAGTATTATGCCCAGATTGATATAAGGCAATGCTCCCTCTATAGAATATCCTCCCTCAAGGACGGCAATGTCAGGGTCTAATATATCATTAAGTTTTGCATACCCTTGGGCGGTAAAGTTCATATTTGTAATGGGATCCGAATAATGATTATCTTGGCCGGCGGAATTTATAACAATGTCCGGCTTATAGTCATCTAATATAGGCATAACCACATTGTCAAGTGTATATAAAAAACCTTCCTCGCCTGTTCCTGGCGGGAGGGGTACATTTATATTATATCCGTAAGCACCAGGACCGCCGAATTCATCTACAGAACCTGTGCCCGGGTAAAGGGTCCTTCCATCCTGATGGAAAGAAACAAATAAGGTGTCCTTGTCGTTCCAATATATGTCTTGGGTCCCGTCACCATGATGACAGTCGCTATCGATTATTGCTACTCTTAGAGGGCCATATTGCTGACGTATTCTTTCCAACATTATTGCTTCTATATTTACTATACAAAATCCCCTGTCACCGTATACCACCCTCTGCGCATGGTGCCCGGGCGGACGGACGAGGGCGAAGGATTTGTCCACCTCTTTGTCCATCACCGCTTGAAAAGCCTTTATAGCCCCTCCTGTCGATATTAAATGTGATTCCGTAACCCTGGATTTTACATCGGGAACACAGAAATGAACCCTTTCAATGTCTTTCTCCTCAGCTATAATCGGATTATAGGATTTTATGCCTTCAATGTCTTCTATCCCTTCCTCAAAAATTTGGTCTTGTGTATATAAAAGTCTTTCTTCCCTCTCGGGGTGAGTTCTGCTGATAGCCCAATCAAAGGCGGGAAAAAACACAAGTCCCAATTTGTTTTTAGATTTAATCATTTGTTTCACCTCTTAATTCCTGAATAAGTCCAGGTTTTATTTGAGCCTTTATCCTTATATTCTTGCCGCTGGTATAGAAACCGCGCACCATATTAAAGCTGTTTTCTTCCACTATCTCGGTTTCTATGGTATCTTTTTCGGCTCCCAGAGATATTGCGGATTCCCTTAACAGTTCAGTAGCCCTTTCCCTAGCATTTTTCAAAGTATAGTTTCCGCTTATCTTTTCATATATTCCCAGTTCGGGGACGGAAAGCGTTTGTTGCGAAGTATCGGCTACCATATTTATTTCTGTAGTAGTTTTTGCAAGAGCCGCCCCGACTGCATTGGCAACATCATAATTTTGGGGATAACGACAAGGTAAATTAAATTCTTCTTCTAAAATAGGGGCCAATATATTGGCGGGACCACCTATAACATTAATAAGACCCGGCTCCACTTTTTTGCCATACAACAATTCCTTTATGGTATATACAGGTTTGCTGTTAATTTCCTGTAGGAGCCCATTTACTTTATTTTTGATTACAAGGGCCATGGTTTTGAGTACCGTCTTCGCTGTTTCTTCCACAGACAAATTTAATTGTTTACTCAATATTTCCATAGCCGCAAATGCTCTTTCTTTGTCGCCTTCTTCTATACGGCCCAAGACTATCATTGCATCAGTGGGGGTAGGCCTTGGACCACCGAAAGCATAAGGCACACCCTCTCTTTTGGGACCTATTTCAATGTCCTTATCTTCTATATTGATGCTGCTATCCCCGCCCAAACCTATAGAAACAGAATATATGGATCTTACTAGGGTGTTGTAGGGACCTATTTTTATGCCTAGGGGTTCGAATAAGGGAACACCGCCTACAAGAAAGAATATATCTGTAGTGGTCCCTCCAATATCCAGAAGAACAGCGTCTTTGTCTGTATCAAGCATAGCATTAATTCCCATAAAACTGGCGGCGGGACCGGAAAGTATTGTTTCTACCGGTTTTTTCTCCGATGCATCTAGGTTCATTGTTCCACCGTCAGCTTTTAATATAAATACGGGCGCGTCTATGCCCTCTTTTTCCAAGGATCTTCCGATATATAGAGCGAAATCTCTGAAAGTATCGTATACAGCGGAATTTAAATAAGATGTAAATACCCTCCTAGGGAAATTCAATTTACCCGATAGGGTATGTCCCATTGTGACATGGGAAAAATTCTTATTTATGGTGCTGTTTATCTCTATCTCATGGTTTGGATTTCTTGTAGAAAATTTCGTGATTACAGCGCAATGTTGTATATCTTTCTTTTTGAAGGATTCAACGCCGTTTTGTATTTCTGTTAAATTTAAACCTTTAACCACCTTACCACGGTGGTCTACATATCCTGAAATAAATATATTTTCATCACCACAGGCCAAAAATTTGTTGTTAAGGCCCGGACCGGACTGGATAATAACACCCACCGGTGAGGTTTTTTCCTCCACAATAGCATTAGTGGATACCGTAGTACTTAAATTTATTCTCTTGATTTTGGAACTATCGCAATCTTCCAACAGTATATTCAGGGTACTCCAAATGGATTCAAACAGGTTATTTCTATCGGTAGGTTGCTTTGCTGTTTTTAGCACTTTTCCATCCTTTATAATGGCCGCGTCTATATGGGTTCCCCCCATATCTAAACCTACAATCAATTTCTAAAACCTCCTTTTTATTACCATGTTTAATTACATTGTATATTTAAAACAAGGTATTATCAAATTATTTTATCTGTTTTCACCAAATCAAAACGGCTTAAAAGACCTGCAGACAACAAATGATTAAGGCTTGACCTCATATACCTTACAGGAACAATACGACTTATTCTCTGTGTTACCGATGTGGATTATGGATATATTAAGGTATATAATCAGATTATTAGGCCGATAATTAAATGTTTACCGGATATGGGATTGAGATTTATAATATAAAATTAAGTTAGGTAGGGAATACATTATATGTATAATAAAGAAAAAGACATTGTTTTAAAGGAATTAAACACAAACTTGGAGGAAGGCCTTACAGAAAAAGAAGCGGAGGAAAGACAAAAAAGGGGTAAAAATGAGCTGACATCGACCAAACCTAGGTCCCTGTTTCTTAAAATCCTTGATCAATTGAACGAACCTATGGTATATATATTGATTGCAGCCGTAGGCATTTCTGTTGTTGTAAAAGAAATAAACGATGCGGTTATAATTTTAGTGGTAATAGTAATAAATGCAGTGGTAGGACTTGCACAGGAGGATAAGGCACAAAAATCCCTAGATGCTTTAAAAAAAATGTCTACCCCTAAAACATCAGTAAAAAGGGACGGCATTTTAAAAGAAATTCCCATTGAGGAATTGGTTGTGGGGGATGTTGTTGCTATTGAAGCAGGTCACTACATACCCGCGGATTTAAGACTCATGGAGGTAGCAAATTTAAAAATAGACGAATCTATATTAACAGGTGAATCTGTTCCTATGGAGAAAATAGACGGAACCATTGATGAGGAAAATACAACTTTAGGGGATTTAAAAAATATGGCTTTTATGTCCAGCTATGCTACCTATGGCAGGGGTGTCGGCGTTGTGACGTCCATAGGCATGGATACGGAAATCGGAAAAATAGCGGACATGATAGACAAGACAGAACAAACCAAAACACCGCTCCAAAAAAGATTAGAACAATTAAGCAAATATCTGGGGATAGGAACACTTTTAATATCCCTGTTAATATTTATAATGGCTATTGTACAGGGTAAGGACCTTATGCAGATGCTTTTGGTATCGATATCCCTTGCGGTTGCTGTCATCCCGGAAGGGTTGCCTGCTGTAATCACTGTTGTATTAGCCCTAGGAATGCAAAAAATGATAGAGCAAAATGCCATAGTAAAAAAATTACCGGCTGTAGAAACTTTGGGTTCTGTTGATGTTATATGTTCCGACAAAACCGGAACTATAACACAAAACAAAATGACAGTAGCCAAGGTATATCATAACGGCAAATTAAAACCGGTGGAAGAACTGACAGAAGAAGATAGATTGTTGGTGGACGGTTTTATGTTGTGTAACGATGCCAGTAATGAAGGGGACTTGATAGGGGATCCCACAGAGGTAGCCCTTTTGGATATGGGAGAGGTTTTATCAATAAAGAAGGGCGATATAGACGAAAAATTCCCCCGTATAGATGAGATACCCTTTGATTCTGATAGAAAGATGATGACTACCGTAAACAAATATAACGGAAGGGAAATTATATTTACTAAGGGTGCCTTGGATTTTGTATTACAACGAACAACACACATTTTGTTAGATAATGAGAAATTATCAATAGAAGACCATAAAGATGAAATTTATAATAATGCTTATGATATGTCAACGAAGGCCCTGCGGGTATTGGCATTAGCATATAGGGAAAAAGAATGTATAGATGAGGCTTTTTGTTCTTCTCTTGCCATGGCATCAGAGTTAGCGCATGAGGGGGAAGATTATGTAGGGGGGACCTTTGGTCTCCCGATTATCGAAATGCCGGATTCAGCATATACAGGGGAAAACAACGGGGAATATGAAAATAACCTGATATTTTTGGGACTGGTCGGCATGATAGATCCTCCGAGGGAGGAGGTAAGGGAAGCCGTACAAAAGTGTAACGGCGCGGGAATCAGGACAATAATGATAACAGGAGATCATAGGGATACAGCCTTTGCGATAGCCAAGGAAGTAGGGATCAGCCAAGATACAAGGCAGGTAATGGAAGGACAGACTCTGTCTACCATGGCCCAAGAAGAATTAAATGAGGTGATAGATGACTACAGGGTGTTTGCCAGGGTACAACCGGAACATAAGGTGATGATAGTAAGGGCACTACAATCTGAAGGATACATTGTTTCTATGACGGGTGACGGGGTAAATGATGCACCCTCCCTGAAGGCAGCCGATATTGGAGTTGCAATGGGAATTACAGGCAGTGATGTATCTAAAGAGGCCTCAGATATGATTCTGACCGATGACAATTTTGCTACTATTATTAAAGCAGTGGAGGCAGGCAGAAAGATATATAATAACATCAAAAAGACTATTTTATTTTTGTTATCTTGTAACCTGGGAGAACTTTTTGCACTCTTTACAGCCGTAGTATTAAACTGGCCTATTC
>DASRMN010000044.1:0-3441 GCA_035647935.1 Clostridia bacterium
AACTAGGGGTATTCCCTGTAAAACGGGGCGGTGCCGATATCGGAGCAGTCAAAACAGCATTAAAGATTTTAAACAATGGAGGAATTTTTGGTATATTTCCTGAAGGAACTAGGAGTAAACAGGGTAAAATTTTAAAAGCAAAGCCCGGTTTGGCTATGGTTGCGATTAAAACACAGAGCCCTATTATACCGGTAGCTATTACGGGAAATTATAAACCTTTCAGTAAAATAAAAATAATAATAGGAAAACCCATAGATTTGTCTGATTATTATAGGAAGAAGGTTTCTACTGATGAGTATCAAAAGTTAAGCCAAAATATACTAAATGTGATCAGAGAACTGGCGATTTAGTGGAATATGGGTTTATTTGCAATTAATAAAGGATTTTCATGTTTTATGTAGAATTATTGCAGAGTTGATTATATAATCAAACATACGGGAGGATATAGATGAAGGTTATTGTAGCAGACCACTCCGGGTTTTGTTTTGGGGTAGAAAGAGCCATAAGGATTGCTTTTGAAAAGTTGGACGATAACAATGATAAAAAAGATATTTATACCTTGGGGCCCCTTATTCATAATCAACAAGTTGTGAATAAATTACAGAGTGCCGGGATAAAAGTGAACAATAGTTTAGAGGATCTCAAGGACAACAGTATTGTAATTGTCCGTTCTCATGGTATTTCCAAAAATGTATATGATTTAATCAACAAAAAAAATATTGATATAATCGATGCTACATGCCCTTTTGTCAGAAAGATTCAAAACATAGTTAAGAAATATAATGCAAAGGGATATACTATTGTTATCGTAGGAAATCCGGACCATCCGGAGGTAATAGGCATTAATGGATGGTGTGATAATCAGGCATACATTGTTAAAACGAAAAATGATGTTAAAAAAATTCCTTCTGTACAGAAATTATGCATCGTTGCACAAACAACAATACCGACAAGTTCGTATGATGAACTCAGTAACATGGTTGAAGAAAAAGCCGGAGAGGTTATAAAGTTTGACACAATTTGTTCAGCTACGGTGGATAGGCAGGAATCTGCCAAGAACTTGGCAAAAAATGTTGAAGCTGTTGTGGTGATAGGCGGGTATCATAGTTCTAACACTCAAAAACTCGTGGATATCTGCAGAAGTGAAAAACCAAACACAACTTTCCATATAGAGGTTGCAAAAGAATTACCAATCGGTATATTAAAAAAATATGAGGTAGTTGGTATTACTGCAGGAGCCTCCACCCCCAAGTGGATTATCGATGAAGTAGTTGAAAAATTAAGTGATTTATCTATTAGCTAAGAATGTGAAAAACAACAAACATTAGTTAATAGTCATTATATTATAGATATAAAATTACTTTAGGAGGTTTAAATATGAATGGTGATATGCAGGACTTAATGGAAGAAATAGAAAAATCAATGGTGAGGTTAAGAAGGGGAGAAATTGTTACAGGCGAGGTCATAAATGTTACTGATGATGAAATTATAGTAAATTTAGGATATAAATCGGACGGGATAATTCCGAAGGATGAAATGTCAAACGATGTAACAATAAATCCTTCTGATATCGCCAAAGAAGGAGACGAAATTGAAGTTTATGTGTTGAGTCTAGATGACGGGGAGGGTAATGTTCTGTTATCGAAAAAAAGAGTAACTATAGTAAAGGGATGGGATTACCTAGAAAAGATAAAAGAAGAGGAAGTTTTGGTTGAAGCAAATGTGCTTGAGGCTGTAAAAGGCGGGGTAATAGCAATGATACGTGGGATTAGGTGTTTCATACCGGCAAGCCATTTATCAGATCATTATGTTGATGATTTGAAGGTTTTTGAAGGTCAAAGCCTTGATACTAAGATAATTGAGATAGATAGACGAAAAAACAAAGTAATTTTATCCAGAAGAGTTGTGCTGGAGGAGGAAAATAAGCTCAAGAGGGAAGAACTATTCTCCAAATTGGAAAAAGGCAGCCATATTCAGGGTGAAGTGAAACGTATTACAAATTTTGGCGCATTCGTCGATATAGGTGGTGTTGATGGTCTTATACATATATCAGAGTTATCTTGGGGACGAGTAAAACATCCAACAGAAGTTGTAAATGTAGGGGATATAGTAGAAGTGCAGGTTCTGAATTTTGACAAGGATAGGGGTAGAGTATCTCTGGGGTTGAAACAAACACAGCCACACCCGTGGGAAACGGCTGAACAAAAATATCCGGTAGGAAGTATAATTGAGGGTAAAGTTGTTAGGTTAGTAGATTTTGGTGCTTTTATTCAACTGGAGTTAGGGTTGGATGGATTGGTACATATCTCCCAAATTAGTGAAGAACATATTTCTAAACCTTCAGATAGGCTTCATATCGGACAAAAAGTAAAAGTAAAAGTTTTAGATATAAAGCCGGAAGATAGACGCATCAGTCTTAGTATCTCAGCAGTTGATATAGATATAGATGGGGGAGATGAGCAAGAACAATACATTGGTGATAGTGATGACGATATAGCAATAAACGGGGATGACGAACAGGAACAGTACATCGATGATGTCAATGATAATGCAGTAACAAATGAAGAGGATGCGCAGGAACAACACATTGACGATGATGGTGATGACGATACAGTAACAAAAGGGGGAGATGCGCAGGAACAACATATTGATGATGATAGTGATAATAACATAATAACGAACGAGGAAGATGCGCAGGAACAACATATTGATGATAACGAAAATATAGCAACATATGAGGATGTGGAAGAAATTAATGACGAAAAATAAAGAGTCAAAGGCTCTTTATTTTTTATCACAATGCATTAACATAATATACTAGTATGTTTTGACGGGGGGACAATTTTATGCAAGGGTATAAGACCTTCAAGGAAAAGGTTTATAAACTTACCGGGATAGATTTAAACAGTTATAAAGAACGCCAAATGAAAAGGAGAATAGAATCCTTAATTTCCCGTAACAAATTTACCTCCTTTAATTCCTATTTTAATGCTATAAAACAAGATTCCAAACTGCGGGATGAGTTTATTAACTATTTAACCATAAATGTATCGGAATTTTATCGTAATCCTGAACAATGGGAAGTATTAGAACATAACATAATCCCCTATCTGTTGGGGCTCAGGTCAAATCTGAAGATTTGGAGCGTTGCTTGTTCGACCGGTGAGGAACCGTATTCCCTAGTAATGCTACTTTCCAAATTTTTTCCGTTTGATCAAATTTTTGTATTGGCTACTGATATTGATAGGGGTGCCCTGAAAAAAGCTTCCATAGGTGTATATTCCGAAAAGAGTTTGGATAACCTTCCTAAGGAATTTATACAGTCCTTTTTTATAAAAAGTGATGGGGAATATAAAATAAGCGAAAAAATAAAGGAACGGGTAAATTTCAGACGTCTTAACTTGCTTGAGGATAGATATCCGGGTCAATGTGATTTAATTA
>DASRMN010000045.1:0-17877 GCA_035647935.1 Clostridia bacterium
GAGACAGCTATAATATATCCCATTGTTTGAAATGTATAAAATGATATGCCCATGGGCAGGATTAAATTCCAAAAAGAAAACTGTCTTTTAATACCAAAAATCTGGCAGAAATAATTGACATTCGATATGGCGAAATTGGTATATTTAACCACAGCCAGAATTCCAAAATTCAAGACCATACAGAACAAAAGCCATTTCCATTGCCTTGATTTTATAGATGCTTTGTAATTTTTTTTCTCTTCACGTGTTAATTTATCCTTATGCCTAGCTAAATGCCTAGATTGAATATTATACAAATCACCAATCTCACAACCTACGAGATAGGTTGATATGGTTGTTAAGGAAATGTACAATATAAATTTAGGATTTGCAAAATAATAGAACAGATAACTCGCCCCGAGGAGTAATTTCCACTGATGCTTTTCGGGAATCATATAATAAAATATGAATAATAACGTTATAAATATTATAAAACCATATGAAGTAAAGAGCATAGACTCACCCTATCAATATCATAAATGGATTGTGTCATGGGGACGTTTCGTTTGACACATTTTGAGAATCCACATTTTTGTCATCCTGAGACGTACAGGATAATTTCGACCCGCGAAGGTTCTCTAAAAGCGAGATTCTTCGTAAGTACCGTTAATACTGTCTGTCTCAGAATGACACAAAGCTGAAATCCGAAATGACAATTTTCACACAGTCTGACGTCCCCTTTTGTCACTAGTCCGACAGTTTTTCAATTAAGGCATATAACGCCTTAGCGGAATTAAAATTATCGGGTATTATCTCTTCCACAGGTATTGTGACATCGAATTCACTATCAATTTCAGCAACCAATGTTATAATATCAAAAGAATCCAACACGCCGTCATCAATTAAGGTTTCACAAGTTTTGAAGTCAACGTCTGAATGCATATCTTCTAGAATTGCTAGCAAAGTATCCATATTTACTTCTCCTTTTTCGTTGCGTTAATGTGTTTTTTCAGAAAGGCCCTGTCTATTTTTGCGTTTGCAGTCAAAGGCATCGTTTCCAGCTTCTCGATATGATTCGGAATCATATATCTCGGCAATGTTTTCTTCAGGCCTGAAGCAATTTGTTTTTTGTCTGTATCGCCCACATAATACAATATAATTTTCCCTTTAACATTGTCGTAGACACAGCATGCACTTCTGATACCCTCCAGCATATTTACATTTATTTCGATTTCCCCCAGTTCAATCCGATGTCCCATATGTTTAATCTGATAATCTTTTCGGGAAACAAACACAAGCTCTCCCCTTTCATTATATTTTCCAAGGTCACCGGTACGATAAATAAGCTCGGGATACAAATTATTCAGAGGATTTTGCACAAACACCTTGTCGGTTTCATCAAATGCCTTGTAATAACCCAATGTGAGCGGAGTTCCCCTGATACATATTTCCCCCAACTCTCCCTCAGCAGACATATTGTTGTTATCATCCAACAGTATAATTTCAGTGTTTTTAAACGGCTTTCCTATGGGCAAAATTTCATCCTCTTCAAAATGACGTTCTACCTCAAAGTAGCAACATACACCTGTTGTTTCCGTCGGCCCGTACAAATTTATGAACCTAGCATTCGGCAGTGCTTTTCTCCAAATATTAAATTGTTTGATAGGAAATAACTCGCTGGCAAAGGCGACGGTATGTAAATATTCGGGTACCAAACTGTCGAATACCCTGAAGGAGGAAACAATGGTCAGTGCCGAAACCACCCAACATATAGTGTTGATTTTATATTTATTCAGAAACTCAACCAGCTTAAGCGGAAACATAAATAAACTTTTCGGAATGATATAGGTTGTCGCTCCGAATTTTAAGGTTGGATACAGCTCCTTCATACATGCATCAAAATACAATGGTGTTTGATTGCCAAACACCGTATTTTCATTGATTTTCAGTATTTCCGATAGAGTTTCGATGTAACCGATAACCGAACGGTGGCAAGCAACCACTCCCTTCGGAATGCCGGTTGAACCCGACGTAAATACAACATAAATCGGGTCCATATCAATAGCGGTGTCCCTGATATTTTGTATTATGTATTCATCAATTTCTGTTTTTATTATATCGTCATAAAGATATACTTCTTTATCATAATCAAACGTTTCTATGGCTTTCTTGGTGGTTTCGTCGCAAATAACAGCCTTTGGATTTAGATTTTTTAGTATGAGTTCAATACGAAAACGGGGCATTTCCTCATCTATAGGCACATAAAAATTGCCCCCGTATATAACACCGAAAAACGCCACAATTGTTTTGGGATGTTTTGGCATAAATATTGCAATCGGTTGTTTGTAAAATCCCCGTCTATTTAGAAATGTACCGATGGCCCTCCCCCGGTCATAGACCTCCTTAAAGGTAATACCTACCTCTTCATTGGCGTAGGCAATTTTGTGGGGAAACCGCTTTACGGTGTGTTCCAAATACTCCAACACATTATTCTGCATAATTAATCTCCTTGATTTTTGTGTTTTAATTCAACCCAACACAAAGTGATTACAAATTTCTTGGATACTCAAGCGGTTCCGATGGTGTTGCCGGATATTTAGTCTGATCAAATTTAAAATAATCCGTACACCATTCGGAATGTTCTGATACTTCCTCATCTGTGCGTAAAAAACATATATAGTAATGCCCTCTCCGGGAAGGAGTGGCATCAAAATGATACCAACTATCTCTGTACTTCACCAAGACCCAAGCATGAAAAGAGGTGTCCGTGTCCCTGAGAACAAGCATGTTTTCAAAACCGGCTCTCGTCAGCAGTGTTTTGGATGTGGCATAATAAGTAAAGCAATCGCCTACACCTTTTTGTATTCCGCGGGCAGCTTCTTTTATTAAATTATTTTTGTCTGAGTGCGATGTATATGTTATATGCTTCCTTGTCCATTTATAAATTGCCCACAATCGTTCTATTTCCGTCATATCTGCCTTAAGTATGTCGGCAAGAACCCCATCGGCTAAACTGTTTAATTCCTCCTCTGATACATAATCTGTCGGTTTCTTTTTAACGTTAATTGTTGCGGTCTCTGTTGTCTTGTTTCCTGCGGTGTCGGTGGCACTATATATAACCTTGTAGGAACCGGCCTTTTTTAGATTTACACCGCTGCTGTCAATCTCCGGGGTTATATTCTCATCCCTGTTGTCCGCAACAGTAACATCCTGTCTGTAGGAAACTGCATCACCTATATAAACAGTTTGATCCTGTACCCCGATTATCTCCGGAGGTTCCGTATCCTTCTTTATATTGAGTGATGCTTTCAACCGGGTCTTATTCCCGCTTGTATCCTCTAGGACAACCGCAACCTCCTGTTTTCCGGGTTTCCCGAAATCAGGTTTTTCGGCAAAATATATATCAACATCTGTGACATCCACCACATTTTGTACAAATTCCTCGGCCCCTATTTTTTCATCAACCCAGATTTCCCGATCTACCACTATTCCCGTGGGAGCAACCGTGTCTTCTACTTCCACTTTCGAGGAATAAATTCTCTTACCTATTTTTATTTTTATTTCATAAATCCCGGGCGTATTCAAGTTATTTCTAGACAAATCCTCTACAAATGTTCCTTTATCGTTTTTGCCCTTTATAAAATCGGAAACATCTAATGCCCATGTCCCCGCCTCTACCTTGACAACACTTTCTACCTTGCTTTTAAACAGGTTGATTGCAATCAGGACTAAAATCAACACTACAAAGGCGACAATAATAATTTCCTTTTTGATTTTCTTTCCGTGCATAAAATCCATATCGCAATCCTCCCCCTAATCATGCTGAATTTCGATATCATATACATAATTTTGAGACTCATGATAATTTTTCCTGCATTCTTCTATTAAATATTAATGTTTTATGGAATGATTGTCAAGCTTTGCAACGGGATAAGGAAATATCAGTTTCCACCTGTATACTATGATAAAACGCCTACACCCGCTACCCTCTTCTCTAGGGGCCTGAAGAGTTCCTCCTTGGAAAAATCCTTTCTTATTTTAAAAATCCGGTTGAGTGCAATCTCAGCCCCGTAATCCATTCCTTGACAACCCGCCAAAAGTACTAGATCCCCGGGTTTTGCCTTGGAAATAGCTTTTTCTATTGCATCCTGCAGTTCATCATATAAATCCACTTTTATCTTGCCTTTATCCATCGCTTTTTTGAATGCCTCAAACTCCTCATTTGTTACCCTGTCTTTGGAAGTCACGTGGGACACACTTTTGGTTGCAATTATATTGTTTATTCCGAGTTTCGGGGCCCAACTTACAATTGTTTCGGCATTTTCCCTATTCACCGTAGGACCTCTTTCTCCCCTGATTGCATATACCAGATGAAGTTTTTCATAGTCCATAAATTTCAATGTTTCCAAGGTGACATTTATATTTCCCGCATTGGCAAAGTGGTCATCTATAATTTTAATATCATCCTCAAATATAAATTCAAACCGTCTTTCTACGCCACCAAACGTTTTTAGTGCACCCTGTATTGTTGGGACAGACACACCGCATAACAACCCGATTATAATGGCTACCATGGAATTATATACGGAATGGAGTCCGGGAACTGCAAGTTTAACATCAAATTCCATGGGCATATATTCCTTTTCCCCGACCTTGAAGCGGTTTAAAATCTCAACAGTGAATCCGGCTCTACCTGTAGTTAAATCCAAGTCCCTGCAAACAACATGTCCGGTCTTGTTATTTAACCCGAAGGTAATTACCTGTGCCTTTGTCTTGTCCACCAAAGATGCGGAATAAGGACAATCCAAATTAAGTATAGCCACGCTTTTTTCGTCGGCCTCCTTTATAAATCTTGATTTGAATTCGAAATATCTCTCGAAGGAACCATGAAAGTCAATATGTTCACGACTGATATTATTTAGCGTAACTATATCATAGTCGACTTTCTCTACACGATGCAGTTCAAGGCCGGAAGATGAAACCTCCATTGTTACATGTGAAACATTTTTGTTTGCCATCTCATTTAGGTAGTGCTGCAGGTCTAGAGACTCGGGTGTTGTAAGAATCGAGGGAACAGAATAATCATCTATTTTTACAGAAACCGTGCCCAAAAGACCTGTTTTAAGCCCTGCATTTTCAAGTATGGCATTTGTCATAAAAGCAGTGGTTGTTTTTCCGTTAGTTGCAGTGATGCCTATCACCTTCATTTTATGCGAAGGATTATCATAAAAGGCCGCTCCCAGCCTGGCTAGGGCCGATCTGCTATTTTCTACGATATACTGTGGTATATCTATATCTTCTTGAAAATCTTCTACTACTGCAACTATAGCGCCCTTTGCAACAGCCTGTCTCAGATATTTATGCCCATCGGTTTTATATCCTTTAATACATACGAAAATATGCCCATCCCTGACTTTTTGTGAATGGTATGATACCCCCGAAATAGTCAGGTCCTCTTCTTTTTCATTATAAACATCTTTAACTTCTATTGTCTTTAATAATTGTCTTAATTCCGCCATCAGTTACTCCTTCTTTCTAATGTCTGTTGTGCTTCTGCGGTGGCCCGGTGGTCAGTAGGGACAGGCTCCTGTGTCCACCATGACCACCTGATATACTGCAAAGCGAATTACTTTTGAAATTTTATTATAGCCTTTTTAAGAACATTCCTGACCGTCATCTTAAAAAACTCAAATGCAGGTTTCGGATCGTCCAGACTCCATATCGCATATGCTTTTGGCTTAAGTAAAGACCTAGCAACCTCCCAAAAGGATAGTTGTCCGGTTTTAATGTAGCCTATTATAGCCAATATATCTTCATATGCATACCAAAATACACGATTCGTATCCTCTGTAATAGCCTCAGGCTCCTGAGGTTGCCCTATCATTTCCATGTAGGTAATATAGGGAATATTAAGTCCTACCTTATATATTAAACTGTTAAAGTTTGTTATTCTCGCATTTATCTCTATTAAATAAAACTGTCCGGTTTCCGCATCCTTTTTAAATTCTATTTCAGCAAACCCTTTATATCCAATACCCTCTAAAAATTTTGCCCCTATATCATAGAGTTCGGGAACATATTTTTGTCCTGTATACACAGAAGCCCCGAAATTTATAGGATATTGGCGGTATTTTTGAGCAGTCATCCAATGAGTCACCTTGGAATCCTGATTTAAGTATGCATCAAATGTATGCATATGGTCATCAAATCCCGGTATAATCCTCTGTACAATTACCTCCAAATTTGCATCACGCGCCTTTTTCAAAGCCCCTTCCAGCTCTTCCTTATTATTAACCTTAAATATCTTGGTTCTAAATTTCGCTACAAAGGCCGAAGAATCTGTGGGTTTTACTATGCATGGATATCCGACTAAGATCTCGATTTTCTCGTAAAAGTTATCTTCGTTTACCCCCACTGTTTCCGGTACGGCCACTCCCTTTTCCATGGCAAGCTTATGCAAGGTCTCCTTGTTCATCAGCCTAGTATATAATCCTGCCTCGGTTTGGGGAATAAGATACAGTTCCTTTAATTCATCCAAATACTCGTCCACAACTTCCACATAGGAGTCGTGGCATGGAATAAGAACAGGGGGTAGGGCCTCCTTTTCAGCGTACTCTTTTAAAAATTTAATAAATCCTTCCTTATCTTTTTTGTAGTGGGGTGCAATCGGTTTTTCGGAGCAGTATCTTGATTTTGCCCCATATCTGTCTTTATTAGAATAATCTATAGCTACTGTGTGTATTCCCTTGATCCCTAAACACCTGATAGCACTTAAACCTATATAATAATTGCTCCCTAAAATCACTGCCTTGTTTTTCATTTTTGCACCCCCATATATTTAACGTAGGCTAATTAAATAGTGCCACAATAACAGCAAATTTGCAATGTAAAAGTTTTACGGTGCGAATTAACACGGGGACGGTTCTATTGTTAATTAAAATTAACAATAGAACCGTCCCCGTGTTAATTTTAAAGTTCCACCTTTTTATCATATATGGTTGCGGTAACCAAAAATACCAATACAGACACTATTGCGGTTAAAATTATGGTAGGTACAAAAAATGAATTAGGCAAGACCTGCACAAACACAGTAGTACCTTCGACCATCATTTCTTTTTGTATATAGGGGTTGAGCCCACTCCTGTTTATCAATTCGATTATTTTAGTTATCGACCTAGTTGATATAACATTCATAGCTATAAACACAATAAAAGTAATCAAACCTGAAAACCTTTTAAATAGTTTCCCGACAACCGAACTAAAGAATGCTGTTATTATAACCATAGAAAAAGATAGGGAAGCAATAACACCTATTTTACTAAACTCCCATACTATTTGCCCCATGTTACTGACATCTCTTATAGCCTCCCAAACTTGTTGCATCCCCGGGTTCGTCAACGTAAAAATAGCAATAAACACCACAGCAGTAATTCCTAATATGAAAAATTGAGTTAACAGGGCCAAAAATTTAGAAAGAAAGATAGTATTTCCCGTAGTCGGAAGTGACATCATAAAATAAATCGTATTTTCCTTCCATTCTTCTCTAATAAAATTAAAGGCCTTGAAAAAGGTAAATAGAGGCACAAAGCCTAAAAATAATGTGCTGAGCGCCATGGACATATCCAACGGCCAGGATGTTTTGGCCTTATAAAGCAGGAACAAATTACCTACCGTAATAAATCCTAAAATTAACAAGGTCTCAAATTTAGATGCTGCTAAATCCTTTTTATAAAGAGTAAATAGTTTCTTACCGCCGGAAATTTTCATCGCCCACATACCTCCTTCATTAAACCTACTAAGGACAATTTATTTTCATTTCTTAATTTTTCCGCTTCCCCTTGCAGAACGACTTTGCCCTCATTAATAAAAACTACATCATCTACCAAGCCTTCAACTTCCTGAATTTCGTGGGTGGAAATCACAATTGTCTGTTCCCCGACCCTATAATCTTTTATAATGGTCTCAACAATTTTATCCCTAGTCAATATATCAATGCCCGATAAAGGTTCGTCCAGTAGCATAATTTCCGCATTTCTCGAAAAACAGAGCAACAGTTTTACCTTGGCCCTCATTCCCCTAGATATTTTTTTAACAACCATCTCCGGTTCAAGTTTCAGAAATTTTATCAGATCATTATATTTTGCATCGTCCCAATCCCCATAAATTCCTTTCATAAATTCCGCCGCTTCTTTGATTGTCATCCATGGATATATATAGTCTATTTCGGGTAAATAGGATATGTTTTCCTTGGTTTCTACAGACGGTTTTTCGCCGAATATAAGTACCTCGCCGCTGTCTGCTTTGTTTAAAGAGACCAGGATTTTCAGGGAGGTGGATTTTCCTGAACCATTGGGTCCGAAAAGTCCTGTTATTCTTCCCTTAATATAATTTACCGACATATTATCCAGAGCCTTAACCCTGCCAAAATGTTTGTTTACCTGCTTAAATTCAATCATTTTTCTCCCTCCCCTAATTTAATTTGCCACCTATCAATTAAATCTACTATTTCTTCATCTTCGTACCCTAGGGACTTTATATCATGAAAAAATCTCCCCATGATGTTTTCCAACATCTCTTCCTTGATTTCTTTCAACATTTCGGGTTTTTTACAAATAAAGGTACCTTGGCCCCTTAATGTTTCTACCATACCCATGATTTCCATTTCGTTGTATGCCCTTTGTACGGTGTTGGGATTTACCTTCAACCGTTGGGCAAGTTCCCTCTGTGAGGGTATTTTATCACCTATGTTAAGTTCGTTTCTAATTAATTGCCCTTTTATTTTGTCTACAATTTGTAAATATATTGGTTTGGAATTATCGAATTCTATTTATATCACCCCCTGCATGGCACACTAGTATTCTAGTTCACTATCATTATATATCACTTCTGCAGTTTTTGTCAAGATGTTTTTTATGTGGGTGAAAAATAAATTAAATGGTTAGTGGCGGAAAAGAAGGTGCACAATAGTCTAATAATATTCAGTTGGTCGGTTGGTCAGGGGTCAGTTGGCCAGGCCTGGGCAATAGCCTTATTGTATTATGTGTGCCATTAAGAGGGCAGACAGGGTCATCTGCCCCTACAATATTACCAAGGGATGTTTTCGTGTTTTTGTAGGGGTGGACGACCCTGTCCACCCTCTATCAATGCACATTTCCAGAACATGCTTAGGGACAAGGGGACGGCGAGTTCTTGTCCCATCAAATTCCATTTTATCTATAGGCAGGGAATGGTAAGATGGGAAAAAACTCCCGTCCCCTTGTCCCGTGCCTTTCTTTAACAATCGTTAAACCATTGTTAAACCATTGTTAAACTATTGTTAATGTCGCATTGTTGGACTTATACGCAGAAAATGGGAACAGGTTTTACCTGTTCCCACGTCTTAACCGAATATTCTATTATAAACTATCCGAAAAATCTTCCCTGAATTTCTTGGCCAGTTTCTCTTGCCAATCAGATGTTGCCTCCAGTCTTCCGAAGAAAAATCTTAATGTTTCGGGTTCCTCTACAAATTTTAACCCACCGACTAAACGGCGATTTTCATAAAGCCAAGCTAATCTGTCTATTGCATATTTTACCTGTGATAATGTAAACACCCTTCTGGGCATGGCCAGTCTCAACAGTTCCATATTAGACAAGGTTTCACTTCCGTCCGGATTTCTCTGCTCCGACATAGTACCTCTCTCCATGCCGCGCACACCGCTTGCAATATATAATGCCGCCGCAAGTGCACCTGCAGGGTATTCGCTTTGGGGAACATGATCCAGAAATTGCATGGCATCTACATGACAACCCAAACCACCTGCCGGTGTAACAACCGGGACACCCTTTTTGATTAACTCTTCCACCATAAACGCTATAAATTGGGGCCCTTGGCTGATAATTTCTTCATCCATGGTCTCATCAAGACCTACTGTGAGGGCCTCCATTTCCCTGACAGACATGCCTCCATATGTTAGAAAACCCTCGTATAAAGTTATATAATCCCTCATTTTCATATATAAATCCTTGCTGCCGGTGCATATTCCCCCGCCCCTAGCAAAGCCGAGTTTACGTGCGGAAAAATAAATAACATGACATAAATCAGCAATTTCACGGGTTATTTCCCTAATGCTCATAGATTTACATTGTTCTTCCCTTTCCTTGATAAAATACAGATTATCTGACAACAAGCTGGCGTCCAATATAAGCAATAAGTCGTTATCATCGCATACCTTTCTTACGTCCCTGAGGTTTTCAAGGGAAAAAGGTTGTCCGCCTACCAGATTTGCACCTACCTCCATGCGAACAAATGCAATTTTTTCTTTACCATGCTTTCTGATTATATCCTTAAGTTTATCAATATCCATATTTCCTTTAAAAGGATGGTTACTTGTAACTTTTATCCCTTCATCTATAATAATTTCTTCTATTGAACCCTCGTTTAAACAAATATGCGCTTTAGTAGTAGTAAAATGATAATTCATAGGCACTATGGTATCGGGTCTGACAAATACTTGCGCAACTATATTTTCGGCAGCCCTTCCCTGATGGGTAGGTAAGAAAAATTGTGTGCCGAATATTTCCCTGATTTTGTCCTCGAGCCTGTAAAAGGTTTCACTTCCAGCATAGCTGTCGTCCGCAACTAACATAGCGGATTGCTGTCTGTCACTCATGGCATTGACCCCACTATCTGTCAGCATGTCCATAAATACATTTCTATTTCTGAGTAAAAATGTGTTATTGCCTGCTTCCTGCATATATTCAAGACGTTTTTCTACAGGCGGCAACTCCAATTTTTGTACTATCCTCACTTTATGCATTTCCAATGGCACCTGTTCACCGCTAAAAAATTTTACTTTTGACATTTTTCATCTTCCCCCAATTTTTTAAGTAGTTTCTAATATATTTATAATTTAAAATCAAATAGTCATAGTCCGAATCCATTTAACCGCCCCCTTTGTTATACGAGTTTGATGTTTGTTACGTTCAACTATTCTATTTAGGTCGGGTCAAGTCATAAAAAATAACCCCGTCCTTTGTATATATAAATACACAAAGGACGGGGGTTTTCCGCGTTACCACCTTAATTTATTAGCATTTCACAATGCTAAACTCATCAAGTACCGACAAAAATAGTGAGTACCTTACACTGTAACGGGCGTAAATTGCCGTCTTAGCCTACCGGGTGATTAGCCTTTCGGTAAGAAATTCATAAGATGTATTCAGAACAATATCCCCTGCACCTTTCACCGGCCGGTAGCTCTCTTTAAGGTCTTCTCATCCCTACTGGTTCTTAGTCAACATTTTTAGTATTTTCATTTTTAAATCCAATAATAGTATAATTTTATTTTTAATTAATGTCAAGTGTTTTTATAAAAAAGGAAAATCCTAGATGCACTGGGGACGGTTCCTTGCCATGTTTTTCAAAATTTAAATATAATTCCTATTACAGCCGAACCTATCAGGTAGGTAATAGGATGTTTTTCGTATTTGCTTATTAAAAATAAAATAATACTAAATAGCACAACTGCTTTTATGTTCAGTATTGACATGATTTTAGTGTTAAATATTGATAAGGCCCCTAATGCGGCCTTATACCCTTCGGGATTAAGTAATGCTATCTCCGCCACCCCGAAACCTACCGCCGCAATGAGACCTGTTACCGCAGGTCTTATACCGGAAAAGACGGATTTTACGATTCGTGTTTCACCGAATTTTGTAAAATAATGTGCAACCAACAGTATAATTATAATAGATGGAGTTACAACCCCAGCAGTTGCTACTACGCCCCCTAACAATCCCGCTGTTATATTGCCCGTAAATGTGGCCGCATTTATACCTATGGGCCCGGGAGTAGATTCCGAAATCGCTATCATATCCAATATCTGTTTTTGGGTGATCCATCCATATTTTCCTGCTAATTGTCTGATAAACGGCAGGGTAGCAAGACCCCCGCCTATGGCAAACAAACCTATCTTAAAAAATTCCAGATACAACCTTAAATAGAGCATTCTATGCTCCTTCCTTCGGTTCAATACCGCCTCTGCCCCTTGAGATACCCAGTAGCGCCGCTGCCACTATTACAATAATCGGAGAAAAATCGGTAAAGGCTACAAATATAAATGCAACTATGAATATTGCTATACATACCCGGTTTTTTACTACCTGTTTAAACATCCTGAGTACCGTATTTGCAATAAGTGCAACAACGCCTACTCTTATACCCCCAAAGGCATACTGTACAATTCTGTTATGTTGAAATTGTTTAAAAAATGTTGTTATTACGGTTATGATGATTAAAGATGGTAATATTATTCCCGCTGTTGCGACAATCCCGCCTATAATACCTTTTCTTTTATAGCCTATAAAGGTGGCTGTATTTACGGCAATAACCCCGGGTGTGCATTGGCCGATAGCAAAGTAATCTATAACCTCTTCATCCGTGGACCATCCTTTTACTTCCACAATCTCTTTTTGTATGATCGGGAGCATTGCGAAACCACCGCCAAAAGTAAATGCCCCGATACGGAAAAACATTGTAAATAGTTCCCAAAGTTCTGTCATTTATTTTCATCCTTTGTATAATTGAATAGGCGACCGCAGGTCGCCCCTACGGTCATCCCGGGCTTCGGCTTCATATCACTGCTATGAAAGGTAGGGGTGGACGACCCTGTCCACCCGAGGGCAGACAGAGTCGTCTGCCCCTACAAAAAACTCATTCTGTAGGTCTCAGGATGACAATAAGTGGGAAAAATACTTTTCCACACAACCTGCCGTCCCCTTTCCACATTTAAGCCTGACCCTTCACGCGCATGCGGCCGGTGAATTGGCTGTTGTAGAGATCCGCATAAAAGCCTTCTTGGGCCAGAAGCTCGTCATGGGTTCCCTTTTCAATAATACTGCCTTCATTTATAACCAGTATTAAATCTGCGTCACGGATTGTGGATAATCTATGGGCTATCACAAAACTTGTTCTGCCCTTCATAAGGGTCTGCATGGCTTTTTGTATATAAATTTCCGTTCTGGTGTCCACACTGCTGGTAGCCTCATCCAAAATTAATATAGCAGGATCGGCTAATATGGCGCGGGCAATTGTCAGGAGTTGTTTTTGCCCCTGCGAAATATTCGAAGCTTCTTCACTGAGCATTGTATCATATCCGTCAGGAAGCCGTCTGATAAAATAATCGGCATGGGCGGCTTTCGATGCTCTGATAATTTCTTCTTCGGTGGCGTTTTGTTTACCGTAGGCTATGTTTTCTCTTATAGTCCCGTTAAACAGCCATGTGTCCTGTAATACCATACCGAAAATATTTCTCAGATGTCCTCTCGATATATCCCCGATATTGATACCGTCAACAGTAATTTCACCTCCCCCTATTTCATAAAAACGCATGAGAAGATTCACAATAGTGGTCTTACCCGCCCCTGTAGGCCCCACAATCGCCATGGTTTGACCCGATTTTACATTTATATTCATGTTTTCTATCAAGGGCTCTTCTGCTTTATATGAAAACTGCACATTTTGAAATGCAACTTCCCCTCTCGGTATTGTAATAACCTTGCTGTCCGCTTTGTCCGGTATTTCTTCTACTTCATCTAAAATTTCAAATACACGTTCCGCCGATGCTATTGTGGCCTGCAAAATATTGGCTATATTGGCTGTTTGAACAATCGGCTGTGTAAACTGTTTTGAATATTGCACAAATGCCTGAACATCCCCTATTGCTACCGCGTTTCTGATTGCTAAGACACCGCCGACAGCAGTAATAAGAACAAATCCGATATTATTAATAAAGTTCATAAGCGGCATAATCACACCCGAAATAAAAAAAGCTTTCAGACCCGCATTATAGAGACTTTCGTTAATTTCTTCAAAATGCTCGGTGGATTTTTCCTCCCCGGAAAATGCTTTAATTATTTTATGGCCTGTATAAACCTCTTCTATATGACCGTTTAATTCACCTAGAGCCTTCTGTTGCCTTGAGAAATATTTTTGTGAGTGCTTGGCCACCACCTTTGTTACTAATCCATACAATGGCAATGTTGTAATTAAGATAAGGGTCATGACGGGGCTGATTATAAGCATCATAATTACTATACCTATGAGCGTAGTTAATGATGTGATAAGCTGTGTGGCACTCTGTTGTAAGGTGTTGCTTATATTATCAATGTCATTCGTGACACGGCTCAGTATTTCTCCGTGAGTATGGGAGTCGAAAAATTTCAATGGTAACCTAAAAAGTTTATCGTTCACATCGTTACGCATGTTATACATGGTTTTTTGGGTAACGGTTGCCATGATAAACTGCTGTATATAAGCAAAAATAGCACTGGCAATATACAATGCACCCAAAGTAACCAATATTTTAAATATATAATCAAAATTTATGCCTACCCCGACGCCCTGTATTTTTCGTTTTACACCTTCATAAAGTTCAGTAGTTGCCATACCCATAATTTTAGGGCCGAATGTACTAAATATTGTACTCAGTATTGCGGCTATAAATACTATGATTAATTGAAAGTTAAACGGTTTTAAATAAATTAACAATCTTTTAAATGTACCTTTAAAGTCTTTCGGTTTTTCGAAGGCCATGCCCATTACAGGTCCTCTTCCGCGGCCACGACCCTTACCGCCCATTCCTACTATTTGTCTTTCTCCTCTATTATCCTTCATTAGGCAATTTCCTCCTCAGAAAGTTGGGAAGACACTATCTCCCTGTAGACATCAGAAGTTTTTAACAACTTTTTGTGGTTTCCTATGCCTGAAATTTTGCCCCTGTCTAAAACTATTATCTGTTCCGCATCTATAACAGTGCTTACCCTCTGCGAAACTATTATTAATGTGGATTTAGCAGTTACATCCTCTAGGGCATTACGCAATTTTGCATCGGTTTTAAAATCAAGTGCGGAAAAACTGTCATCAAACAAATATATTTTCGGTTTTCTTACCAAGGCCCTCGCAATAGAAAGCCTTTGTTTTTGCCCGCCGGATACGTTGGTTCCCCCTTGTGCAATGGCCGAATCAAATCCGTCCCCCATGTTCAGTATAAATTCCTCGGCCTGGGCTATTTCAGCCGCACGCCTGATTTCTTCATCTGCCGCATCTTCCTTGCCATATCTGATGTTATCCTCAATTGTTCCCGTAAAGAGAACAGATTTTTGGGGAACAAAACCTATGCTTTCCCTCAGGGTTTTTTGTGTCATTTCCCTGATATCCACACCATCTATTAAAATGCTACCGCTATCCACGTCATAAAATCTGGGAATAAGATTTATCAATGTTGATTTTCCCGAACCGGTGCCTCCTATAATGGCGGTTACCTCACCGGGTTTTGCGGTAAAGGTAATATTTTTTAAAGCCGGTTCCTCGGCACCGGGATAACTGAAAGTTACATCCCTGAATTCTATAATCCCATTTTCTATACCCGTAATCTTAGGACTTTCCGGATCCTTTATTCTTGATTCCATATCAAGCACTTCGTTGATCCTTGCGGCGGATGCAGATGCGCGGGATATCATTATAAAAATCATGGAGAGCATAGCCAAATAAAACATGCTCTGTATCACATATTGAATAAACGCTATCAAATCCCCAACCTGCATAGTACCCATGTCTATATTTATAGAACCGTACCATATTACAATTATTATGGTGAAATTGAGTGCCAAAGTTATAGCGGGCATCATAACCGCCATTATTTTACTGACCTTAATTGTTATATCTGTAATGTCTTTGTTTGCCACCCTGAAACGTTCTTTTTCGTAATCTATTCTGTTGAAAGCTCTGACCACCCTAACCCCCATAAGATTCTCTCTCAGGATTTGGTTTAATCTGTCAAGCTTAATCTGTATTGTCCTGAACAACGGCACCCCTTTTTTAGTTACGACAAGTATTGCTATCATGATTACAGGCAGTGCCAATACAATGACCAGTGATAACTTTGCGCTCTTATAAACAGCCATAATAACACTACCTATGGTTATCATGGGCGCCCTTGCCATTATCCTGAGGGACATCATCACTACCTGTTGTACTTGTGTAATATCATTTGTGGTTCTGGTAATTAATGATGATGTTCCTATTTTATCAAACTCATTAAGGGAATAGCTTTCTACCTTTTTAAAAACCTCACTGCGGAGATCCTTCGCAAATGCCATGGAAACCCTCGATGACAAATAAATTGATACAACCGCAAGTAATATAACGGAAAACGCGATTAACAGCATTAATCCACTGGTTTTAAATATATAAGGCGTATTTCCGTCGGCTACTCCTATATCAACAATATTACCCATTAATGTGGGCAAAAGCAGTTCTAAAATAACCTGTATGAATATTAAAACTGAAGCTGTTATAACAGCCAAACGATAAGGTTTTAGAAATTTTAAAAGTTTGCGCATATATTCATCTCCTTACTGGAAATATGTCATTGTAATAAAACAAGATCCTTCGAGGGTCAGGCCCATACTGTCCGTCTCAGGATGACAAAAATGTAAAGCCCCGCCGCTCATTAAGACGACAAAAATACAGGACCCCTCTGCTCATTAATCGGCTAAAATTAATCCCTCCAATTGCAAAGGTTCTATATATTTCCCATCCTTATACGCTCTCATGTTCCCGCCTGAAATTTCATCTATCAGAGCAATTTGTCCTTCTTCCCCGATTTTGCCGAATTCTAATTTAATGTCATAGAGTTCTATATCTTTTTTGGCTAATTCCTCTTTTATTATATTACAGATTTCCTTGGTTAAACCCTCTATAATTTTATATTCTTCTTTTGCCAATATCCCCAACATATGCAAGCCTTCCATCGATATAGGCGGGTCGTTACGTTCATCGTCTTTGAGCGTAAATTCCACAAAAGCGTCCAATTTTTGTCCCTCTTTTGCATACATTCCATAACGGCGCAAAAAACTGCCCACTGCTCTATAACGGCAAATAACTTCAACCCCGTTACCGAACATGGCAGCAGGTTTCACCGTCATGGTGGCTTTTTCAATATTTGCATCAATGTAATGGGTAGGTATACCGTTGTTTTTCAATATTTCGAAAAAGTATTTTGTCAGCCTGAGTCCTGACCTGCCCATCCCCTCTATAGTTAAACCCACCGTATTTGCACCCGGGTCAAATTTACCGTCTTTTCCTGTCACATCATCTTTAAATTTAAGTAAATAATTGCCGTTCTCTAAATCATATACATCCTTTGTTTTGCCTCTATAGATAAGTTTCATACATTCTTAACTCCTTTTTAATTTCAAAAATCCTTAATATAGATAACAATATTTATTTTCGCGGTTTTCTCTTTATTGTCACCAAATCTATTAGGTCATTATTGGCTTCAATCTCTTTATTTAACATGCGAACTAATTTTCTTCTGGCTATAAACGTTGCTAAAAGTACAAATGCCAAAAAATATTTCAATCTCATCACTCCCCGATTATGCTCATTATTATATTATAATATATCGGTCATGAATAGCCAAATTTTTTTATCCCGGGTGATAAGGGGACGGAGTTAGTGTCACATTAATATGACACTAACTCCGTCAGACTGCACAAAATCGCACCTTTTTGCTTTTTTGTTATCCTGAGAGGAGCGAAGGAATTGTATTTTTAGCCAATTAAGACTCTTCCCCGACACTCAGTTAGTAACTTTAACAAGCTTATTGTATTAATTCAAATAATAGTAATTATGAAAAAACCTTATTTGAAAATCTGGGTGTTGGGTCAGGGTGACAGTTATTGCGCAGTCTGCCATCCCCCTGTCAATTAATACCTGTATATTGCCGCTATCCCTGTTTCACAGGGCATTCTTTCCTTGGGAAGTATAACTACCTCACCTTTACTCCTATACACCATTTTTGCTAAATCGTTTAATACATCGTTGATTTCCGGGTTTTCCAAGTCCCCTTCTTC
>DASRMN010000046.1:0-5087 GCA_035647935.1 Clostridia bacterium
ATGGGGAAGTTTCAAGGATAAAAGCTGCCATGGAAGCCGGAATTATTATCGGTCGGTTTAACAGAATAAACCCATCATGCGACATATCACTGGTAACAGACCTTGAAGATAAGCAGGGGATAAAGCAAGGGGAAACCTTTAAGGCGAAAGGATATGCAAAATTTGAATCCGATGAATTCGAACTGGAACTGAAGACAGGTGAATTGGACTATGAAAAATTAAAAGCCACTTATGATGAGTATAAAATCAGACTTAAAAATCTTTTAAAAGATCTTCAGATAGAAGACATAGAAGAAGCCAAGTTCAACAAAAAGGTGAGGGAAAAATTAATAAACGAAATAGACAACATGACAGAACAGGTGACTTTACTGCTTGGGGATGAAAAATATGAGGATTTGAAAGCGGAATTAAAACAGCTTAATGACTTGGGACAAGTAAGGGATATGAAAGAAATAAACGAGGAAATGGATAAGCTTGGTGACAGGCAGGCAAAGTTCATGCTGGATAAAAAACTTGCAGAAAAGACGTTGCAGGAATGGACAGATGAATACAAAAACTTGGACAGTGCCCTAGATCTGCTTATGGATAAAAAAATAGAATTAAAGGAGGCAAAAAATAAGCTGGACGAATTGGCGCCCATCCCTGAAGAATTCGAATCTGCGGTGGATTTTAGGAACAATCTTAATGGCATCAGGAAATTCTGTGATGAAGAACAGCAAAGATACAATGAACTCAGGGAAGCTTATTTTGAACATCAAAAAAACCTGCCGGAAAGCACCTATGAGGAATTAGAAGCTGCATACCTAGAAGCGGAATCAACATTCAATAAAAAACTTGCAAGGGCGCAAAAACTTTTAAAAATTCATAAAGCCTTTGAAAAAACCAAGGAAGAAATTGGGAGAACGCCTTTTAAACCTTTGGTCGAAAAGTTTACCGGATATCTGTGTATGCTGACCGATGGCAATTATGATCAGGGCGGGATTGATGATGAATTTAATATAAATCTGCAAAACAAAAATGGTATTGAAATACCTTATACCCTGCTGTCTTCGGGAACTTATGATTGTGTGGCATTGGCTCTGAGGCTTTCGATATTAAAATACATATATGGTTCCAGCCCGGGATACGTGGTGCTGGATGATTGCATTGTGGACTTAGATCCGATAAGAAGGAAAATGGCAATAAAACTTATCAAACAACATGCTGAAAACAATCAGGTGATATTCACGACCTGCAATCCGGAAATTGCAGAATCACTGGGAGGGAATATAATAGAATTGTAGTATGTGAGGGTGCCAACGGGGGATTTTCTTTGGCGCCTTTTCAAATAGGGGGATGGCAGACTGTGTGAAGGGCAAACAGGGGGACGGTTCTTCTGTTTGACAATAGAGTCCCTTCAGGATTTTTTTATTTTAAAATAATTGTCAAACAGAAGAACCGTCCCCCTGTTTGCCCTTTAAAACGGGACGGGGATAGGTTATAATTATCCCTATAGAAAGGAGAGTATCCATATGAACAAACAATTCAAAGAGATGGGTGCGCGTTTATCAATGCTTAGGGAATCAACAGGTTTTGAACCTGAAAAAATAGCAGAGATGTTGGAGGTTCCGCTTGAGGACTACCTATCCTACGAAACCGGTGAAAAGGATTTTTCATTCAGTTTTTTATATAATGTTGCAGGTATTTTGGGTGTCGATGTTTTGGATATTATCAGCGGGGAGACACCTAAGCTTTCAACTTGCTGTGTTGTAAGGGCGGGCGGAGGTTATGATATCAGCCGTCGCAAGGCCTATGATTACAAACATTTGGCTTTTACTTTTCGTAATAAAAAAGCGGAGCCTTTCCTAGTTACCGTTGAACCTAATGTCAAAATAATACCTCAGCGTCATTCCCATGAAGGTCAGGAATTTAATTATATACTTTCCGGTTGTATGGAGCTTTACCTGGGAGAAATGGTTTACACACTCGGGGAGGGTGACAGTATCTATTTTGATTCTTCGGTTCCCCATGCTATGAGAGCCCATGGCGAAAAACCGGCTAAGTTTTTAGCCGTTGTTATGAAATAAAGGAGTGAACATCTATGCTTATTTATGAAAAATATATCGGCCGAAATCGTGATGACTATGCTACCTTAGAGGACTTATATAGAAATTTTTCCATTCAATGTCCGGAAGACTTCAATTTTGCCTACGATGTCTTGGATAAATTGGCAATGGAAAAGCCGGAAAAACCGGCAATGCTTTGGGTTGGCAAAGACGGGGAAGAAAAAAGGATTAGTTTTGCCGAGATGAAGCGCTGGACAGATAAAACTGCAAATTATTTTAAATCATTGGGTATACAAAAAGGAGATTTTGTCCTGTTAGTTTTAAAAAGAAGTTATCTATTTTGGTATGCAATTTTGGCTCTGCACAAAATGGGAGCCGTAGCTGTTCAGGCTACCCATCTGTTGACCGCCAAAGATTATGTTTATCGTTGCCAGTCAGGCGGGATTAAAATGGCCGTCATTACAGGTGACGGCGACTGTACCGAGCATTTCGACGAGGCGCTTCCCGGCTGCCCGACAGTGAAAATCAAAGCAGTTGCCGGGCACAAAGCAGCCGGAGAGGGTTGGCTTGATTTCGAGGCCGGGATAGAAGCGGCTTCCGAAGATTGGCAGCGCCCGACAGGAGAAGAGGCTACCAAATCTTCCGATATCCTGATAATGGCATTTTCATCGGGCACGACAGGTTATCCCAAAATGGTGGCGCATGATTATGCTTATCCTCTCGGTCATATTACGACGGGAGTTTTTTGGCACCGTGCCGAGCCGGGAGGTTTGCATTTTACCGTTTCAGATACAGGCTGGTTAAAATCTCTCTGGGGGAAACTCTATGGGCAATGGTTTGCGGAATCGGCTGTTTTTACTTATGATTTTGATGTTTTTGACGGTGCGGATATTCTGGAGAAACTTGAGAAATACAGGATTACTACATTTTGTGCTCCGCCCACCATATACAGATTTATGCTCAAGGAGGATGTGTCAAAATATGATTTATCGGCCTTAAAACATTGTACTACAGCGGGGGAAGCCTTGAATCCCGAGGTCTATAATAAATGGAAACAGGCAACGGGGTTACGTATTTTTGAAGGATTCGGACAATCCGAAATGACACTTTGTTGCTCGACGCTTTATCCTTGGGTTCAGCCAAAACCGGGCTCAATGGGTCTTCCTACTCCCGGTTACAGACTGGTGGTTGTTGATGAAGACGGGAAAGAGGTGGATCCCGGAGTAATAGGCGAGATTTGTGTCAAGGCCGAAAATCAAGAAAGCAAAACAAAAGGCCTATTTATGGGTTATTATCAGGATGAAGAAGGTACTAAAAAGTCCTGGCATGACGGTTTATATCACACCGGGGATACTGCTTACTGCGATGAGTTGGGATTTTTATGGTACATCGGACGTAACGATGATATAATCAAATCCTCGGGTTACCGAATCGGTCCCTTTGAGGTTGAGTCCGCCCTTGCCGAACATCCGGCCGTTCTGGAATCAGCCGTAACAGGCGTACCCGACCCAATCAGAGGATTCTGTGTCAAAGCAACTGTGGTACTTCTTAACGGTTATGAACCGTCCGAAGAACTCATCAAAGAGTTGCAGAACCATGTTAAAAAGACAACAGCACCTTATAAATACCCGAGAATAATAGAATTTGTAGAGGAATTACCTAAAACCATCAGCGGTAAAATACGACGGGTGGAGATTAGGGAAAAGGATTTAGAAACAAAATAGCATGAGAACATGGCAAGGGGACGTTTGGTTCACTCCTACATTACCATTGTTTCTTCATGCAACAGGTTTATGCGAAGTGGTGAAAAGACGTTTATCACTAGGAGATTAATAAATAATTAAGAGTTTTCGCAGGATTAACTACAAATCCCGGGAACAGGGTGAAAATAGTATGAACAGCACAAGTAGTATTGATGATGTGAAGATGCGGAACCGGTGGACAATGCTAATTTATGGTACCATATGTATGCTTGTAATGGGGATATGTTACACATATAGCCTATTTCAACCATATATAATGGAGAGATTTAATGTTCCATCGGCAACTGCCAGTCTCCCATATACCATTTTTATTGCGGTGTTTTGTTTTGGAAATTTCATAGGTGGGGTATTACAACAGAAAATGGAATTGAAACCGGTTTTAATGATAGGTTATATATTGATGGTACTGGGATGGTTTATTTCAGCATATATACCGCTTGAACAATTCTGGCTAATGTACCTGACCTTTGGAGGACTATTTGGCGTTGGTGATGGAATTGTCTATAATGTAATAGTTTCCCTAATGCCTAAATGGTTTCCGGACAGAAAAGGGTTGGCATCAGGCATTACATTAGCTGCCTTGGGAGCCAGTGCCACCATCTTTTCACCATTTGTTAGCAGTTGGTTAAAGAATTATGGTTATAGCAGGACCTTTATTATATTTTCGTTAATATATATAGCAATTGGAATATTTGGGGGTTTAATGTTGAGATTACCTCCACGGGATTATGCAAATAGTTTCATTACACCCGGAACATCAAACATGATGGCCAAGAAACAGTATACACTGAAGGAAGCGCTACGTGTAAAAGAATTGTATACAATTACCGGACTATACTTTTGTGCTGTCCCGGCATATTTGTTATTAAGTGCAATATTTGTATCTTATGGTGCTGATAAGGGCCTGGCATCGGCTATGGCCACACTTGGAGTAAGTATAGCATCAGTTTTTCAGGTAGGGGGAAGGTTTATAATACCGACAATAAGCGATAAGATAGGCAGAAAATCGGCGTTCTCGATAGCATTTTTATTGACTGCAGTAGGTGTAGGATTACTTAGTTTTGCCAAAGGGCCCATATATATGTTTTGTTTTTGGATAATAAGTCTATCTTATGGTGGTTGTCAAGCCTGTTTTTCACCTATCGCAGCCGATATGTTCGGCACGAAAAACTTGGGCATTATTCTGTCCTTTACAATGATTGGCTTTGGAGTAGGTTCGGTGGGTTCCTCTTTACTTGCAAAAACCTTGGGAATTTCTACAACGTTTGTTATTGCCGGA
>DASRMN010000047.1:0-2111 GCA_035647935.1 Clostridia bacterium
TACAAGCGGATGGATTTGGACGAGAAACATCACATTATCAATAGGTAAGCATGTGTTTGCACATGATTAAAAAATCATAGTGAAATATCTAACTGATTTATTAGGAGGGATTTAATGATAAAATATGGATTCCCCATTGCACTAACCATAGTTTTAGCAGTTACATTGGGCTGAGGAATATATCAATATAAAGAAAGAAACGATTACCATAACCGATGCGCTGAGGACTATTCCTAATGCAACAGGAACCGTCAGACTGTGTGAAAAAGCACTATTCTTGCTTTTTGTCATCCTGAACGGAGTGAAGGATCTGCATTTTTAGCCTTTTGAGATTCTTCGCTGCGCTAAGAATGACAATTATTACACAATCTGCCGTCCCCGGTGCATCCACACATCCTATCCCTGTTCCAACAACTTCTCTGAAAAATGGTGAATTCCAATTGCCCCCAAAGGTGCTGTAATCAATATGGATAGCACCGCAACAGCTAAAATAATATCACCTGATTCCACCCCCAGCGACAAAGGTATCGCTCCTATGGCCGCTTGTACTGTCGCCTTTGGTATATATGCAATAACACAAAACAGTCTTTCCTTCCAATTAAAATCTGTAGCAAATAATGATATTATAACCCCCAAACTTCGTCCTACTAATCCTATCAATATTACTATAATACCCACCCCACCTGCCTCTAAGGCTACATTTATATTTACTTGCGCCCCTACCAACACAAATAATAAAATCTGTGCAGGTACCCATATATCGCCAAACTTGCCGGATAATTTTTCCCCTATATCAGGCAGCCTTTCCATTATTACAAAACCTATGGCCATTACCCCCAAAAGTGTTGCCACCTGTATTTTTATTTTTAACATGTTCTCCAGTTCACCCAACAATATGGCAAAACCGAGTATTATTAAGGTTTTTTTCGTATCATGGATATCATATCTTCTAAACAATTTTATCAATAAAAACCCAATAATTATACCGGCTGCAACGCCCAATATTATTGATCCCGGTATGTTTAATAATTGTATTGCTATATTAATATGTGAACCGCTGTATAAACCTAAAAAAGCACCAAATATGGTAATAGCAAAGACATCATCAATAGATGCACCGGCCAATATTAAGGTCGGTATCCCCTTTTTGCTCCCGACATTGTTTTCTATCAATTTAAGCATGAACGGTACTACAACGGCAGGGGAAACCGCGGCAATAATAAAACCCAATATTCCTCCCTGAATAAAAGTAAAATTTAGAAATTTTATTGAAGCGAGGGCAACAAACAATCCCTCTATTAAACAGGGTATGGAACTCATCTTCAGTGCGGTGATTCCGTTTTCCTTTAGATCATCTCTCTTAACCCCGAGTCCCGCTCTCAATAAAATAATGATAAGGGCAATTTTTCTTAAATCCGCCGATATCAAAATCATATCCGGTTGAAGTATATTGAGCCCATAGGGGCCTACAACAACCCCCAATATCAACATTCCGAGCAAACCCGGCATCTTTAGTTTTTCAAACAGCCTGTTTGCTAACAACCCTAATAATAAAATTACTGCCAAGCTTATGGCCATAAGATCTCCCCCCTATTTTAATTACAAAAAACTCCTACAAGAATACATTTAGTATTTCCTGTAGGAGTCATCAGCATTACGCGGTTCCGGTGAACCCCATCACCGTTTATTTAATTCTACTAATAAATTATATTATAAGGTGCTTTATATGTCAATCTCTTTATCCCTAACGCGTGTAGATTAAATTAAGACACGGGGATACGAGGAAGATAAGACACGGGTAAGACACGGGGACGTAAGACACGGGGACGTTTTAAGACACGGGGACGTTTCGCCTGTCTTGTTTAATTGCGTTTTCTACAACAGTTTTCCCAATCCCTAATACCCTGCTTAATTTCTGTATACTTATGTTGGTTGGGGGAGCGAAACCCACATCTTGTGATACAATACCTATTCTATTTCGTAAAGATTCCTTATTTATATCATTTATTGGTTATATTGTTAATTAATATTTCTCCGCATGTTGGTTTATATAATCCCAAAATGAGCTTTATCAAAGTAGACTTTCCAGATCCTATTTTACCCTTTATAAG
>DASRMN010000048.1:0-2909 GCA_035647935.1 Clostridia bacterium
TGATAGCACTGATATTGTTACTTATATTAATAATTTTTAGGGAAAGAAAATCAAACAGCAGAATTAATTATCATGGAAAACAGAATAAAAAAGGAGTCTATCCAAACAACACTTCCGTGACAGACAATAAAACTATAATCAATAAAATAGCAGAGCTGGAACAGGAAATTTTAAAATTGGGGAAGGAAAATAACAGAATAGTCCGTCAACATGAGAAAAATAACTTTTTAATAGATGAACACGATACAAACAATGACTTTGAACAAGTTCTGAATTATAATTTATTTAAAGAAAAAAACAGCAATATTATTAATCTGTATAGACAGGGAGCGCCTAAAGAAGAGATAGCCAAAGTTCTAAATAAAAGCATAAGGGAGGTAGAAATGGTTATTAATTTGACAAAATAATTAAAACGGAAATCAATTTCAAAATATATCATTGATTAGTATCCATCCCTGTGTTAAAATATTGACGGTAAGATAACACACATCTTATAATTTGATCGGTAGTGCCCATAGGTCCCGAGCAAAGATGATTAAGGTGGAGGTAAAACTGAGGAGGTAAGAAAATGTCGGTAATTTCAATGAAACAATTGTTAGAGGCAGGGGTTCATTTTGGACATCAGACAAGAAGATGGAACCCCAAAATGGAGGAATATATTTTCACGGAGAGAAATGGAATTTATATTATTGACCTTCAAAAGACTGTAAAAAAGGTAGAAGAGGCTTATAATGCTATGAAAGACATTATTTCCGAGGGTGGATCTGCCTTGTTCGTAGGAACCAAAAAGCAAGCCCAGGAAGCAATAGAGGAAGAAGCAAAAAGATGCGGAATGTTTTACATTAATCAAAGATGGCTGGGAGGGCTATTGACTAATTTTAAAACCATCAAAAATAGAATAAAACGCCTTCATGAACTGGGAGCCATGGAGGAGGATGGAACATTCGATCTTCTGCCCAAAAAAGAGGTTATCAAACTTCGCCATGAACAAGAAAGGCTGGAGAAATTTTTGGGTGGTATTAAGGACATGACCACGATGCCGGACGTTATATATATAGTGGATCCGAGAAAAGAGAGAATTGCTATCCAAGAAGCACGTGCTTTAGGTATACCAATTATCTCGATAGTAGATACAAATTGTGATCCGGATGAGGTTGATTATATAATTCCGGGCAATGACGATGCTATACGTGCCGTAAAATTGCTCACGGCAACTATGGCGGATGCAGTGCTTGAAGGTAAACAGGGAATCCAAACCGAAGAATAAATTAGGATATAGAGGTAAGGGTATAAGGGATTTTCCTTTGCTCCTTACCTTTAATAATATGCTAGGAGGAGTTAATATGGGTATAACCGCAGTAATGGTTAAGGAATTAAGAGAAAAAACAGGTGCCGGTATGATGGATTGTAAAAAAGCACTGATAGAGACTGAAGGTAATATAGATAAGGCGATTGAGGTGCTCAGGGAAAAGGGGCTGGCCGCCGTTGCTAAGAGGGCGGGAAGAATAGTTGCTGAAGGCTTGGTGGAGGCATATATACATAGAGGAAGAATCGGTGTACTGGTAGAAGTAAATTCCGAAACCGATTTTGTTGCCAAAAATCAGGAATTTAAAGATTTTGTGAAGGACATTACACTGCAAATTGCAGCCTCGAATCCACAATATGTAGACCGGGAACAGGTAGAAAAGGGGGTTGTTGAAAAGGAAAAAGAAATTTTAAGAAAACAAGCCCTAAATGAAGGAAAGCCCGAAAAAATAGTGGACAAAATGGTTGAAGGAAGAATAGAAAAATTTTTCAAGGATGTATGTTTACTTGAACAACCGTTTATTAAAAATCCGGATATTACAGTGGGTGACTTACTGACCGAGATGATTTCCAAAATCGGTGAAAATATTTCCATTAGGAGATTCACGAGATATGAGGTAGGGGAAGGTATCGAAAGGAAGGAAGAAAATTTTGCCGAGGAAGTTGCTAAACAGATGGGTAATAATTAATTACCCCGTACATTAAAGAGAACACTGCAGTGTTCTCTTTTAAACTATTTTTTCTATATTAAATGAAGGTTTTTTATAATAGCTAGCGAATGTTAATATTAGTGGAGGAGGATCTGATATAATGCAGTCTCAATATAAAAGAGTATTATTGAAATTGAGTGGAGAGGCTCTGGCAGGGAAAAAAGGGTTTGGTTTAGATTTTAATATACTTAACAATATTTCCTCCCAAATTAAGGATATTGTAAACATGGGGGTCCAAGTGGCCATAGTGGTCGGTGGCGGAAATTATTGGAGAGGCAGGACCGGCGAAGGCATGGACAGAACTACCGCAGACTATATGGGAATGATGGCAACGGTTATAAATGCCTTAGCCTTGCAGGACGCCCTAGAAAATTTGGATGTAGTAACCAGGGTCCAGAGCGCCATAGAGATGAGGCAAATAGCGGAACCATATATAAGGCGAAGGGCTATCAGGCATCTTGAAAAAAACCGTGTGGTTATATTCGCTGCCGGCACAGGAAATCCTTACTTTACTACTGATACGGCCGCGGCTTTGCGTGCGGCTGAAATTGAGGCAGAGGTAATATTGTTGGCCAAGAAAGTTGATGGGGTATATTCCGCCGACCCGTCTGTTGACGGATCAGCTATAAGGTTTGATCAATTAACGTACATCGATATTTTACAGAGGGGACTAAAAGTAATGGATTCAACCGCCACATCTTTATGTATGGATAATGCAATACCGATTAAGGTTTTTGACTTGGACGATGCGGGAAATATTAAAAAAGTTATATGTGGAGAACAAATAGGGACATATATCCATAATTGATACAGGCAGATAATTTAAACACTTAAACTGTTCGATAAATATATTAAACCGGTATACAGAGTGAGTAAAAAGTCACTGTTCATAAA